>CALKJD010000146.1 GCA_937995755.1 uncultured Saprospiraceae bacterium
AAGAACTGCGGCAGTGACTAAAGAGATTGCTCAGCATCTATCAACTTTGCCAGAGGTAGTCAATTATCAAAATTATATAGGAACCTCTGCTCCGATTACTTTTAATGGATTAGTTAGACATTATGATCTGAGAGGAGGAAGTAATATGGCTGACATTCAAGTGAATCTTTTACACAAAGAACATAGAGATAAACAAAGTCATGAAATAGCTAAAGAATTAAGAGCACCGATCCAAGCTATCGGAGAGAAGTATGGTGCTAATGTGAAGATCGTAGAAGTGCCGCCAGGGCCTCCTGTACTATCCACAATCGTGGCTGAAGTATATGGTCCAGACTATGAAATGCAGCAAACCATAGCGGGTAAGCTGAAAGACATCTTACACAATACGGATGACGTAGTAGATATCGACTGGATGGTAGAAGCAGAGCAGCCAGAATATACTATAGAAGTAGATCGCGAAAAAGCAATGCTTTATGGTATCGCTCCTCAGCAAATAACTCATACCGTTACAACGCTGTTTGGCAAGCACCAAGTATCTACACTCTACGATCCTAATGCACAAGATAATGTGGGTATAATACTGACATTAGATGAGGTCAATACGAATAGCTTGGATGGATTACAAGGTGTTAATATAACTTCTCAAAGAGGCACGACTGTACCGATCAGTGAATTGGTAACTATCAAAGAGGGTACACTTAATAAAACGATCTACAGAAAAGATCAGCAAAGAGTGGTGTATGTAACTGCTGATATGGCTGGTGATCTGGAGAGTCCTGTGTATGCGATTCTTGGAATGGAAGAAAAGCTAAAAGAGATAGAACTTCCTGCTGGATATAGCTTAACTGAAAAGTACATTGGACAGCCAGAAGATGAAAATAACTTTACTGTAAAGTGGGATGGCGAATGGCAGATTACACTCGAAGTATTTAGAGATTTAGGAATTGCATTTGCGATTGTAATCTTGATCATCTATATGTTGATTGTAGGTTGGTTTCAAAATTTTAGAACGCCATTTGTAATGATGCTTGCGATACCATTATCGCTAATCGGAATTGTACTAGGGCACTGGATATTGGACGCTTACTTTACGGCCACATCTTTCATCGGTATGATCGCTTTGGCTGGAGTGATGGTACGTAACTCTGTATTGTTAATTGACTTTATAGAGATAAGATTAAAAGAAGGTGTAGATATCAAAAATGCAATTATAGATGCTGGAGCGGTAAGAACTACTCCGATACTTTTGACTACTGGAGCGGTAGTGATTGGTGCCTCTATCATATTATTTGATCCTATCTTTCAAGGTTTGGCCATATCATTAGTAGCAGGTGCGATAGTAAGTACAGTGCTTACTTTATTAGTGGTACCAGTTATATATTATATGACCGAAAAAAACAACGTCCACAATATTATTAATAGTGACGAGGATTAACTCTAATGCCGTTTACGTTTTGAAATGCCATTTAGGTTCAAGGTGTAAACGGTATTTCACCAAAATAATAAGTGGCTTTATTCAGTAAAATAGGTGTAAACCATAAAAAAATACTAGATCATGAAACTAGTTTTAATAACAAGTGTAAATCAATTTAAACCACAGGTACAAAAGATTCTTAAAAATTGTAATATCCAAAATTATAGTTTTCAAGAAGTCGTGGGACATAAAGGAATATCAAGTGTAGCGGATAAAGGCAATTGGTTTGTTGGCGATCGTTTTGAAAGTCAGTCGATTACTTTTTTTGCCATGGTTCCTGCTACTGTGGTAGATGCTTTATTTGAAGAGGTAGCAGAATTTAATAGTAATCTTGAAAGTCTCTCACGTGTACATGTATCGATTCTTAATATCGAAAAAACAAATAACTTATGATCAATAGATATATCAATGCTATAGCTGGAACCTTTATTATTCTCAGTGTAGTTCTAGCCATTACGGTCAATATAAATTGGCTATGGTTCACCGTATTCGTTGGAGCTAATCTTCTTCAATCTTCATTTACAAGATGGTGCTTGATGGGAGATATATTGAGGAAGTTGGGTGTCAAGGATTAGATGCAATCTAGTGTAATGTTCGGTCGTAATTATATTGACGATGTTCACTCAACCTCTCATCGAGTTTAAGAAATACTTTTTAAATAGATCACCTAGAATATTAAATGTCCTAGGTGATCTTATTTAGAATATGTGCAATTCTATTGTATTATGATGAAGGGTTTGATCATAAGTTGACGACCATTAGATAGTATGATTTGATAATTTCCATTTCTAAGATTACGTGTGTCTAGATCCCATTTTCCCTCTACGTTATATTTTTCGATCGTATAGTTTTGAATGGTTTGACCTAGCGTATTGACAATAGTTACATTTATATTTCCAAGCCATTCATTAGTTATTTGTAGTTGACCATATGTGTTGATTGGATTAGGAAAAATCGTTGCATTGCCTGCAGATATTATTTCTTCTTTTACACTAGTAAGCGTTAAGCAAGAACTTAGATTTGCGTCAAATGCACTTTCGCGAGCTCCTATATCTATACAGCTTCCCTGTACTCTATCTAGGCTGTCTATATCTACTAAATCTTCTATTTCTGGAAGGATTCCCATATCTATAGCAGGACTATTTTCGGAGAGATAAGTACTACCTATTTCAAAAAGCGGATCAGTACTTTGTTGATCTTCTGGCTGAGCCCATGCATTGGCACTATCGTCACCAAACAAATTGCCGCCTCTAGATATATAATTTGTACTATTTCCAGGATTGAGTACTGAATCGAAATCTGGTGAATAGATGATATTGTTTTGAAGTATCATTTCAGTGTTTTCATTGCCAGATAATCCAGATGCAGCACCGGTTATAGTATTGTTGAGTAAGGTAGCTTTCATAGATTCTACTCGGATTACTGAGGTCGTTCCAGCTGTTCCATTATGATCTACAAATTCATTATTGTCTATCAGCAGTGATTGATCAGGATTGAATGTTCCTAAGGATAATACGCCAATCGCCAATGCTCCATTGCTACTATTGTCTGTGAAGCTAGATTGTGTAATTCGTATAGGAGTATTACTATTTGAAGCCTTATAGAATAGAAGACCACCCGCACTAAAAGTAGCTGTGTTATTGATGATGTCACAATTGTTTACTATTAGCTCATTATTGTTATTCGCTTGATCTCTCAGTGAGATACCTCCACCAGATCCATCTATACTATTGTTTTGTATGCGACAGTTGGTAATGTATGCAGTACCTCCGATAGCGTTACCATTGTATGACACATCTATTCCTGCTCCAGTAGCCAAAGCGCCTTGAGATGTATTACCTATTATGGTGCAACCAGTTATTTCAAAGTGATTATTCATTTCATTCCCTTGACAACTTATGCCACCACCTGTAGCACCACTATTACTGTTGAATTCACAATTGGTAATTGTTGCGGTTTGATTAGAAGTCAAGATGTTTATTAATGCTCCACCACCTGTAGCACCGGCAGTATTATTAGAGAAAAGCGAATTGGTTATTGTAGGATTATAGCAATTAGAAATATCTATACCTCCACCACTATTGGTAGCTTGGTTGGCCGAGAAAATTGAATTGCTAATAGTGATATTACTTCTTACTCCTATGAATCCTCCTCCATTATCATTAGCTATATTTCTAGTGAAAGTACTGCTGTCTATTTCTACTCCATCACCAGCAACAAATGCAGCGAATAATCCTCCGCCATTCATTCCGGCTTCGTTTTGATCAAATTCGCAATTGATTACTTTTCCTCCTGCCGCTGCTGACTCATAATAATACCCACCACCACCATGGTTTTGAGCATAGTTCTCTGTGAATTTGCAATTCTGTAATTGGATAGGTCCGAATGAAAACATACCCGCACCACGTATATCGCTATAGATGGCTACATCACCATCGGCATGTCCACCTTTGATGATACATCCATCCAATACCGCAGCATTAGTCACTGTTTCTACGACGTAGACTACATTATTGATATTATCTTCTCTATTTACGACTAAATTGTTAGGGGCGTCATCTCCAGCAATATCTCCAGAGAGTATTGTCTTGTTTGTTAATGGATCTCTCTCTGATCTGCTAGTCTCTGTACCGCTGAATCCACCATATAGCTGCACATCTTTATAATATAGAAACATCCTCTTAGTCGGATCTGGAGATACGCTAGGTACATCTGGTATGTAGGTACCATCAGCCACCCATATTTCATCATTTGCATTGGCATTTTCTATAGCTGTATTGATATTGTTGTAAGCAGTAGACCAAGAGCTGCCATCTCCTCCATCTGCAGCATCTATATCTACATGGATAGGTAGTTTAGCGGCTTGTAACCCTTTCGATGCGTATTCCGCTCTAGCTATAGATTGCAAGTCTGGACTTAGCCAAATAAGGAGTAATTGTGTTTCAAAATTTTCTGCATAAAATCTGTAATATGTTTCGGTATTTTCGGCTCCTTGAGAAATACCTAAGGCACTTAATAATGCTCCAGGAGCTGGGGCTCCTCCTAGAAATATACTATCTACAGCGGTACGAGTTTCTTTGATTACTATTGCGTCATAAGGTATACTAGGCCCATTTACAGTAGGAAGTATTAGCTCGCCCCAACCGACTTGCTCGTATTCACGTGATATGGATGTTTTTTGCTGGCTCGGTACGCTAGCTAGACCAAACCCAGTAATCGTTGTGAAAAAATCATCTTGTATAACAGTTTCTACAGACCATGTGGCTCCATGTACTGAAGGAAATTTCAATATGTGAAATGGAGATTCTTGCCTTTTATTGTTTCCTGGAAAAACGATTTTATCTAATGGGTTTCCTGATAAAGGTTCAAGGTTTACAGTTTCACTAATTTTATATGCTCCTATCTGTGATATCCCAGTGGAATCTTTGCGAGTGTAGAGTTCACTCGAAAAAGTGAGTGGTCCTAAAACTCCAGCACCAACATCAAATCTTGAATCTGCAGGAAAGTCCATTCTAGTAGCAGGAGAGAAATCACTAATATATCCATAATTGGAAAAGTGTGCACTAAAGTTATATGCGATGTTTTCCCCTTCTAGTTCAAATGGAAGATCTATGAGTTCGACTACGCGTACAGTATCTGAAAATGATGGACTGTGTAGTGTGTTACTTGCATCTAGAGTAATCTGTGCATGAGCAGTAGACCATATGCTAAAAAGAAGCATGATGATAAATGTTAATCTTGGTTTCATATGAAGTGCTTTTTGGCGTTAGTAATAAGCACAAATGAAGTTCAGAAAGCTGCTATCTCGTTATCAAAATAAGGGCAAAAAGTATAAAATTTGAAGCACGAAAAACTTAAGTCGTTGATTTGTAGTGTGTTGCGGTTTTTGGATTGAGATGGCTATCATGCTTTTTTTATGGACCCAGGAGTGATACCAAATTGATCTTTGAAGCATTTAACAAAGTAGGCGACACTGCTAAATCCTACAAGATAGCAGACCTCAGATACATTTTTATCTTCTGATTCTAGTAGTAAAAGCGACTTATTGAGCCTCTTGTATTGTATAAATTTGTTAGCTGTCATATCCAGAATCGATTTCAATTTTCTATTGAGTTGAGACTTACTCAGTCCTATAGCATCAGCTAGGCTATCCACACCAAAGCTAGGTTCATGCATATGTGTTGTGAGTACCTCAGCGATGTCAGCTATAAATTTTTGCTCTACCGGATTACCTTCTAAAGATTTAATCTGCAGGGTAGGAGTGGTTAAGAGTTTTTGGCGCAGCTGTACTCTGAGTTCAATCAAATTTCTTACTCGGACATTCAGTTCTTTTGGGTTGAATGGCTTCACGAGATAATCATCTGCACCTAATTCAAGACCAGCGATCTTACTATTGGTTTCTACTCTAGCCGTAAGTAAGATAATAGGTATATGACTAGTTTCTACATTTTCTTTCACTCTATTACAAAGTTGAAAGCCGTCCATAATAGGCATCATCACATCGCTGATAATCAATTCTGGCATATGATTATTTACTAGTTCTAATCCTATTGCTCCATTTTCAGCTTCTAGTATATTGAATTGATCTGTAAGGGTACTCTTTATATAATCCAATACTTCTTTATTATCTTCGACTATGAGTACAGTAGGTTTATTCGATTGCTTTGGTTTTAGTTGTGTGTCTATTGCAGCGTCAGGCGTTGAGATCGAAGACATTAATTCAATGTCAGTGGATGATTTTACCTTACCGTTTAGATTATGTGCTAGACTGTCAGCAGAAAAATGATCTTTACCTTTATAGAGTAATAATGTAAATTGAGTACCTACGCCAACATCACTTTTGACCGCTATCGTACCATGATGTAATTCTACAAGTTCTTTAGCCAAACTCAATCCAATACCACTTCCTTCTATCGCATTTTCTTTTGAATTTTCGACTCTGAAAAATCGATCAAATATAAATGGGATATTACTAGAGCTAATGCCTGTGCCAGTATCCGAAATTATAATTTTGATAGCGGTTTCTTCATTTATGATTTTCATAGAAATAGAACCGTTCTTGGCGGTAAATTTAATGGCATTGGATAATATGTTGAAAAGAACAATTTCCATCTTCTCAAGGTCAAACCATAGTGAGATTTTGTCGATGTCTGTATCAAACTCCATCGCTATATGCTTGGATTGAAATAAGGGGTCGAAAGATTTGAAGATCTCTCTGCTGAAAGAAATGAATTCATATTGATCTACTTCTAGTTGTAGATGGTTGCTTTCTATTTTTGCCAAGTCTAATAGTTGATTCACCATACTGAGAAGCTTCTTAGAATGTCTGAGTGCACCCTTAAGCATTTTAGTGTTCGACTCATTTGTAGATGTATCTATCAGTTGGTTGAGTGGTCCCATTATTAGGGTAAGGGGAGTTCTAAATTCATGAGAGACATTAGCGTAGAATCTTTTTTTGATAGCAGCATTTTCTTTGAGCATTAAGTTTCTATCTTCTAGCAAGATTAAGCTCTCTTTTTTCTGAGCGATTATTTTCTTTTGTGCTTTGGCTAGTTTAGACCTTATGAAGAGCATCGACCCTAATAGTATACTTATGAGTAGCGCTGCCAGTCCAAATAGATTTCGACTTCTCGTTTTTTGTATGACTACATCATTTAGTAAAGCCACTTTTTCGGCTTGCTCTTTATCCAGATTGGCTTCCATCAGGGCAAAGTTGTCTACGAATTGCTGATTTTCTATACTGTCACGCATTTTATAGAAGTTACTCGCCAGAGCTAGGTACTTCTCTGCATTTTTATTATTGGCATATACATCGATTAGTATTTCACTCGCATTTAAGTTGGCTTCAAAATTATTATTCTGTTCCCCTAAGGATTTCATTTCTAATCCAATCTTTTCTGCTTTTTGATATTCGCCCTGAGCTAAATATAAATTAGCTAATCCGCGAAGGACATGTAAGTTGTGAAAAGTGGGTTCTTGTTGTTCTTGCTTGTAATAAGGCAGCAATAAATCGATACCTTCTTGAATTCTATTTTTAAGTAAAAGTTTTTTGCTTTCTAAAACAGTAAATACTGTGATAAATCGTTCGTCATTGATCTCTTTCGCGATTTGCATTCCTATATCAGCATATTCACTATCGTCTTGATGCGTTAGCTCAAATTCAGCAAGATTCATTAGACTGTACAGTTGCCCTCTTTTGTCACCAAGTTCTCTCTTTATTTTAAGTGCCTTATTAAAATATTCCATCGCCTTTTTTCTGTGCCTGATGTTAACATATGAGGCTCCAATATTATTAGAGATGACAGCTTCAGCATTTTTATTTTTTAATTCGATGGCTTGTTGCAATGCTTGCTCGTATAGCTCTATGCTTTCAGTAACATTTCCCAGTTGATGGTATATCCTTCCTTGGTTGTTATAGATTTTGTATTTTTTATTTGGAGGTGATATCTCAAGTGCTTTATTGCTATAGGCTAATGCTTTTGTAAGATCTCCTACTCTTTCGTGATATGAAGCTACATTGGTGTAGCAAAAGAATAGAGCCTCTTGATCACCTATCTCTAATGCAATAGGTAGTACTTCATCGAGAGTGATCTTAAGGGAATCATACTTCCCTTCTAATCGATAGATCTCTCCAATAGCCATTAGGCTCTTCATCAAACCAGTGGAATCTTGGATGCTTTTGGATAGCTGTAATGCTTCCTTGGCTATTTCTAATCCCTTATCTAATTCATTGGGTGAGTAATATTTACTTAGATTCAGAAGCGCGGATACTTTTTGATAGCCTTGACTAGAGACTACAATTTGATAGAAGCTATCGACAGTGGAGGGATTGCTTTCTGATTGGCATTGGCTAGGAATATGCGCTATACAAAGTATAACTACGATGCATAGATACTTCAGAGAAGTAGATGGGCATAGAGCGGTCTTAGTACATTTCATTGGTTGGGGGTTATGCTATCAAAGATAGACTAGTTTGTCACTAAAGTCTTGATGAATCGGCAAAGGCAGTAATATTCATAAGATAGGGAAATATTTCGGTGACTATAGGTTTATGATGAGACCTATTTTGTGATACATCAATATTTCGAATCAGCAAAGGTATTCTGGCTCTAATGGGAAGATGTAAAGGCAGTGAAACTTACGCGTGAATTGAAAAATTCAGATTGGTAAATGTCTTGTTAGAGTTGTTAGATATAAAGGATCAATGCTCTAGTGTGTAACTTAGGTTGCGCTCCCATTTCCACATTCAGTATACCTTAGAACAAAATATATACTATGTCTAAAATTGTCATATTAGGAGCTGGAATTTCTGGTCATGTAGCAGCAACACATTTGCGGAGAAAATTGTCTAAAGAGCATGAAGTAGTTGTCGTATCACCTAACAGTAATTACCAATGGATTCCGTCCAATATTTGGGTGGGTGTAGGTAGGATGAAATCTAAAGAAATTCTATTTCCTCTGGCGCCATTGTATAAAAAGAAGGGGATAGGTTATAAGCAAGCTAAAGCTGTTTCATTTTTTCCTGAAGGTGATATGACTGAATCGAGCCCATATGTATTGGCAGAGTATGTAGCTGGATCCAGTAAAGGTGAGAAAGAAAAAGTGACTTATGATTATCTGATTAATGCAACGGGTCCCAAATTGAATTTTGAAGCTACCGAAGGATTGGTCCCTGGAAAGAATAAAACGTATTCTGTATGTACGTATACACATGCAGATCATGCTTGGGAAGGTTTGAAAGATGTGATCAATCAGATGAAGGCAGGGAAGAAAGCTAAAATTCTGATCGGTACAGGTCATGCCAAATCTACTTGTCAAGGTGCGGCATTTGAGTATGTGCTCAATGTAGAGCAAGAGCTGCGTCGTCATAATGTGAGAAACATGGCGGAAGTTACTTGGATTTCCAATGAATATCAATTGGGTGACTTCGGTATGGATGGCGTATTGATGAGTTATGGAAGTATGTCAATGAAATCTAGCGAAATGGTAGAAATGATTTTCGAAGATCGAGATATCAAATGGATCCTTGGCGCGGGTGTCAATAAAGTGGAAGACGGAGTAGCACATTACGAAAATTTGGATGGTGAGCAAAAAAGTGAGTCTTACGATTTTGCCATGTTGATTCCCTCTTTTTCTGGTCATGGATTCAAAGCCTATGATAAGCACAAAGTGGATATCACAGACAAACTATTCAAGGGGTTTATGATAGTAGATGCAGACTATACCGCCAAGCCTTATGACGAATGGTCGGTACAAGATTGGCCAGAGACCTATCAAAACCCAACGTATAAAAACATATTTGCTCCAGGGATAGCCTTTGCACCACCACATGCTATCTCTAAGCCACGTAAAAGTAAAAACGGAACAGACATTTCTCCTGCGCCACCACGTACAGGTATGCCTTCTGGTATCACTGCCAAGTTGGTAGCAGATAACATCATAGATTCTATCAAGTCAGGTAAAGAATCCTTGCACCATAAAGGAAGTTTGGGAAATATGGGTGCAGCGTGTATAGCTTCTGCTGGATTTGGTATGACAAAGGGTAGTGGCATCAGTATTACTACATACCCTATCGTACCAGATTATAACAAGTACCCCAATACACAAGGTCGCTCATTGAGTAAGACATTTGGTAACATTGGTTTGGCAGGCCATTGGCTGAAGTTAGCCTTGCATTATGCATTTATATACAAAGCTAAGATGCGCCCATTTTGGTGGTTGATACCAGAGTAGTGTGATCTGTCACCAAGTATGTTTTTCAATTTAAAGACCAAAAAATTATGACTCAAAGAATATCAAAATACCAAAGGTTTGTAATGATGAATCCCATCATCCAATTTTTCAAATTTATCTATCTAAGCATCAGAATAATGGTAGTCGTAGCTGGAGGCCATGGTGGCACAAGAAAGCATGTGAAATAGAGTAGAGTACCGTAATTGGACCTTCCGAAAGATGTAATTGAGCTATTTCTGACCAAAGTCAATCAAGGAAGTTGGATTTACATGATTATAGTAGATTACGTACCAATTTACGAAGCGAAAGCACTGAAAATCGAAAACGCCCTATTTTCACTCCACATTGATCCGATATTTGTCTCAGAATTTAATCGCAATCTATTCTAGACAGTATTGATAAATGACTATTGGTTTCATTTACATCCATCTAGCAATAGGTTTATAAAAAATGAGAACGATGAGTACAAAATTTTCAGCAGCAGAACTCTTACTTGTGTTTATACTAGTATTGAGTTTGTTTAGTTAGGTTTCAGTGGCTTATTAGTTGTTTGTGCTTAGATGGAGTTAATGCACAAAATAATTATAACCTAGCAGTTAATGTAATAGAGAAAGTGTTGTACTTTGTGAGTGCAGTAGACACTGCTTCGTAAGCTTTATGAAGCGCATCATAATGTCTAGTATTACTCACGATAGCCTGATCCATTAATTCTTTGTCTTGTATAGTTTACCGTCAGCGGTAGTTGTCAAGAAATCCTTGACAACTGAATCCTCAGAACGATATGGAACGGATATTAATCTTGAATTAGTTAAAGATAGAAAAAGATGAACCTCCAAATTGGTAGAATATATTTTTTTTGTTTTATTACAATTGTTTTATTAACTAATTGCTCTCATCCAAGCTCAGTGAGTTTTGAATTAAGTAAATATGAAGTTCATTTGTACAGCAGTTCTTTTATTTTAAGTATAGAGCATGATTCTATCTATTGCGGTACTTTGGTATATTATATAAGTGATATAGATCCAGAACTTCATGAATCTGATTATGATAACAAATCTGCTGGTGAAGGTGCTATTAATTTGGGTGAATATGAGAATACATTTTTCTTTGACGCTAAATATATTGTAAATTTCAGCTCAGGATATTCTGTTAAACCGCCCATAGTATATGATAAGGTGATTAGATATAATGATAGAATAGAGTATTACAACACTAATGTTTTTAACGAAATTTTAGACATAAATAGACATCAAATATTTTACAATGGCTTGCTGGTAAGTAGGTCATATTATCTGACTGATACTTTGTGTATTACATATGATTGTTATAAACATAAACTCCCAGATATAAAAGTAGAATTTACTAAAGTCGATTCAAGCCTACGCCAATTTATTATTGATGAATACGATAATTAGCAGAAATAAAGATTTAATCGTTTAAATTAGAAGCTCAAGCTATAAAAACAGAAATAGATAAGATTGACAAAGTAATAGATGCAATAGTATATAAACTATACAACCTCACAGATGAAGAAATTGCAATAGTAGAAGCTTCAACTTAGGTCCTATTAGTGTCAATCCGTTCTTTGGCTATATATTCTATCTGAGGGCTTGGAAGATATTTGTTGGAATACTTGACCTCAGCGGTACTTTCTTCATACGGTAAGTTTATTTTACATAAGGACGTTCAAGATAGTTTTGTAGATATATCTTATCTAAATAAGGGTCTGTACTTTATAAAAATTCGTTGTACAAAAGAAAATATAATTGTAATATTCATTAACTTGTAAAGACTATAACTTAAAGGGCTAAGATTTATTAGTCTCAATTTTATATTTATAATATCCAACTTTTAGTCGGATAAATTATTAATTATTCTAAGTCAGTTAGAATAATATTGTACCAGTTTAAGTGGATGGTCTTGGATTTATCTGTTTGATGTCTGGGAGGGCTGGAGAACAAACACGCGGAGCGATTGGGTTGTTCTTGGGTTTTTGTTTCGTTTGGGCTAAGCCAAACGAAAACTCGCGGTAGCGAAGAATTATATGAACGTTACACTTTATGTAAAAAGCGACTTTTAGTCGCAGTAAAATTTTATCCCACTTACTTTTAGTAGGTGGTATTTAGTTGTTTTAATTTTACTTACTTTCCAATACAAAACCTCGTAAAAATACTCTCCAACAAATCATCCGTATGTATCTCTCCAGTGATCTCACCCAAGAAGTGTAAGGCTTGTCTAATAT
>CALKJD010000147.1 GCA_937995755.1 uncultured Saprospiraceae bacterium
AATTTATATAGGAACCACAAACGATACATATGTCAGGTTTAGTGATTTTTAAATGTCGTGTGACTTAATGCATTTTTTTGGTCTAAATAAAAGAGGAGCTATCGGTATACAATTGCTAGATGGTTGATTTTTGACATCAAAACTAGAATTATGAAACAATTTTTGAAATACACTTTATTTGCATTAGTATTCTTAGTAGGTACATCAACATCTGTTGTAGCTCAGCAATCAACTTCAGCGAAGGATAAAACGGAGAAGACAAAGAGTAAAAAGACTAAGTCTAAAAAAGGCACTAAGAAGGCGAAAAAAGCTAAAAAAGGTGCAAAGAAATCGAAGGCTAGTAAAAGCGATGTAAAAACTAAGAAAGCAAAAAAAAGTGCAAAGGGAAAAAGCGATTCTAAAAAAGCATCTAAAGCATCGAAAAGTAAGTCAACTAAAACAGCCAAAAAAGCTAAGAAGAGTTATACCAATACAACCAATAAGTCTTCTGATAAATCAATGGGAAAAGATGATAAAGGAAGGATGATTTATAAAGGGCCTAAAGGAGGAAAATACTATATTAATTCCAATGGAAATAAGACATATATTAAGAAGTAAATAATTTTTTCCCAAAAATTATGAATCGGTTATCTATAATGAGGTAACCGATTTTTTTATTTGTGGCTAACTATAAGTCCGTTCATTTTGCAAGTGTCATAACTACAGGTTTCTTTCAAATAATAGATTAAGTTCTTGTTCTGTAAAATCGAGAGCAATCGAAAATTCTGATTTTATGATTTTGATCCAATCCTCACCAAAATCAATACGTTTTTTGCCTACAACTGCAATTCCCTTTCGGGTAGATATTTTATTATTGAATAATCCAATTCTACCTTCCTGTGTGGATCTTCCAACGAACTTATGATGGTAGAAGTGCGAGTTGGGGTGTGTTGACATATAGTAGTTTGAAATACTGATATCTTCTTCGCTAATTTCAATGTTTTCAAAACTATATAAATTAGTCCACTCTTTGTCATTGAATCGCTGAATCATATATTGGTGTTGACCTAAAGGAGATACTTTCACCAAACCATCTTTGTCGTATACTGGAGTTGAAATATGGATGTCTAGTGGAATACTAGAAATGAGTCCGCCAAAACCGACATCAGAAATATACGTGTTTCCGTCTAATTCAACTAAATGTGCCAAGTGGTTTCGTGGAGGCAATTTTTGGGGATTGCTCAGCCAAACTCTACCCAAGATAGGTTTAAAAGAAAAATCTAATGATTTTAATAATTCAGCGTATAAAGTATTAAGCTCAAAACAGTAACCACCACGTTTCCTAGTAATGATTTTGTCAAATAGATTCTGATAGCCTAGTTCTATATCTCTGCCTACTACGATATCCAAATTTTCAAATGGAATATGTTCCATGTGGTTTCCTTGGATTTTAGTCAATCCTTCTAAATTAGTATGGCAATCAGTAAGTTGTATTCGGCTTAGATAATTAGATGTTTCATGCTCTTTCATTTCTCGTATATTTAATTACTATGCACAACATTGTAAAGTAAGGCTGGTACAGTAAAGGTATACTTTAGAAACTTCTTGATATTCCAACTTCTAATCCTCTTAATTCTGCTAATCCTCTTAATCTTCCAATGCCTGAATATCCAGGGTTAGTCACTTTGTCTAAATCGTCTAACATTTGATGGCCATGATCTGGACGCATAGGAATAGAACTATCGGATCTTCCTATTGATGCTCGTTTTCGTTCTTCTAGAATTACTTCTTTGACGATGCTATACATGTCGACGTTCCCTTCTAGATGATTGGCTTCATAGAAATTTCCTTCTTCATCTCTCTGAGTACTTCTGAGATGTAAGAAGTGCACTCTATCGGCAAATCGTTTAAATATCTGAACTAGATCGTTGTCTGGTCTGACACCTAAAGAGCCTGTGCAAAAGGTAATGCCATTGGCAATATTTGGGATTTGGTCAAATAGATAAGCATAATCCTCTTCAGTGCTTACCACTCTAGGTAGCCCTAGTATAGGCATAGGAGGATCATCAGGGTGGATGCACATAAGTACATTGTTATTCGCTGCTGTTGGAATAATTTCTTGTAAGAACGCAACGAGATTAGCTTTTAATACTCTGCTGTCGATATTGTCATACGTATTGAGTACTTCTTGAAACTGTTCTAAGGAATAGCCTTCTTCAGCGCCTGGTAATCCTGCGATGATGTTATTAGAGAGTTTCTCTATCTCTTCTTTCGTTAGGCTATCATAATATTTTTTCGCTGCATCTTGTTCTGTCTTGGAATAGGTTTCTATGGCTCCTGGTCTTTTTAAGATATAGAGTTCGAATGCGGCAAATGCTTTGACATCGAAACGCAATGCTCTAGATCCATCAACTACGGAATAGTCTAAAGATGTACGAGTCCAATCCAATACAGGCATAAAATTATAGCATACTATAGATATACCACAAGCTGCTAAATTTTCGATACTAGTTTTATAATGTTCGATGTAATCTTGAAAATTTCCAGTTCTTGTTTTGATACGTTCATGCACAGGTATGCTTTCTACTACACTCCAAGAAAGACCTGCTTTTTCTATGGTAGCTTTCCTTTTCTTAATTTCCTCTATGGTCCAGATTTGTCCATTAGGAATATGATGTAAAGCGGATACGATTCCGGTGGCTCCTGCTTGCTTTATATTTGATAATGATACTGGATCCTTAGGACCGTACCAGCGCCATGTTTGTTCCATTGTATTCTTTGAAATTAAATTATACTCCGCTAAAAGCGCTAAAACCTCCGTCTATAGGAATAACAATTCCAGTTACGAATTTAGAAGCTTCTGCACATAAATAATGTATTGCTCCATTGAGTTCATCAGCATCACCAAATCGATTCATCGGTGTGTTTTTGATTATGGTATTTCCTCTATCTGTATAGCTTCCATCTTCATTAGTAAGTAATGCTCTATTCTGATTTCCAATAAAAAATCCTGGAGCGATAGCATTGACTCGCATACCATCTCCATATTTTTGAGCTAGCTCTACAGACATCCATTTGGTGAAATTGTCTATGGCAGCTTTAGAAGCGGAGTAGCCCATGATCCGAGTGATCGCTCTATCAGCAGCCATGGAAGACACATTGATGATAGTTCCTTTTTTAAGCTTAGCCATCTCTTTACCAAATACCAAAGAAGGGATAATACTTCCAAATAGATTTAGATCGATGACTTGTTTAAATTGTTCAACATCGACATCAAATACAGATTGGTTAGGACCTACAGTGGCACCTGGCTTGTTTCCACCAGCAGCATTGATTAACGCATCTATTTTTCCATAGGTTTGCATTATTTTTTCGGCCACTGTTTTAAGGCTTTTTTCTTCTACGACGTTACAGACATAACCATCTACTTTTTGGCTAATCCTTTTTAGGTCATTTACAGCGGATAGGAGAGGAGTCTCTTTATAGTGCAGTAGGATTACAGTTGCATTATTTTCAAGTAAGTATTTTGCCATTCCTCCTCCGAGAACTCCACAGCCTCCAGTCAATACTATTACTTTGTTTTCTAGGTCAAATAAATTCATTTTTCATTGGATTGTATTGGTGTATTAAATCGTGTTTATGATGGAGGATAGCAAAGCAGTATTTTAGACGCGCTTTGAGACGTAAATGTAATATCTGATATAGCCGCAGAGATAAAGATCTCATCACCTTGTGTATATTCGTAATCTTTGCCATTGCAACTAATTATGCCATCTCCGGAATAGATCACAGCTACATAGAAACTACCATTTCCTTTAATACTATAACTGCCATCCAAAAGTAATTCGTTGAGTCCAAAACAGTTAGTATGTTTCTCATTAAATAAAGTTCTAAAGGTATATTCTTCAGATTTCTCTAATGTTTCAGGAGTTATTTTCCAGTTTTTTATGGCTTCATTTTGCGTATATGTATCGTAATGAAAACATTCCAACATCTTTTCTTCGCCTACACCTTGATGGATTCCTTCTGGCCCTATTTTCAGTCCTTTGGGAGTTGTTTTTTCTACACGCATGGTATAGTCAGTAGGTTCCTGTACTTCCATGAGAAAGCATCCAGAGCCTATCGCGTGCGGTACACCGCCATATATCATAAATGCGTCACCCGATTTTACTTCTATTTTATGTAGACAATCGAGCATTCCTTGGATATCTTGATTGGTGAAATGCGCTTTCCATATTTCTTTAGTTACATGTTTTTTAAATCCCATGTACACCACACTTTTTTCTCCATCGATTTCACGAGTATTTAATACATACCACGATTCGGTTTTACCAAACTCAGAATTGAAAACAGTCTTAGCATATTCTTTATCAGGATGCACTTGGACAGTAAGTCGTTCTAAAGAATCGAGCATTTTGATCAATACTCCAGTAGTGCCGTATTTTTGAGCAAGATCTTTACCTAGATATAATTCTTTATTTGAGTCGATTAATTCTTTCAAAAATAGATTTCCTTCATCTGTTTGGATGATTGATAAACCTTCGTTTTCTGGCCTGCCATTTCCTCGTGCAGTGACTGTAGACATAATCCATTCTTCTGGAGTGTTACCATCGACTTCAGGATTTGTTTTTTTCCAATTGTCAATAAGGGCGCCACCTTCATATGTTCTCCATACTCTATTAGAGAGTTGCTTAAGTGGGATGTGAGCATATTTTTCTAAATCTGTACTCATGAATTCTGATTGTATAGTAATTGTAATTTTATTTAAAATTGGGTCGGTAGGGTAGTCAAGGTATTTACTTGATACGTCCAACACAATGTACTTTTGATTGTATGTAACTTCTGTATATTGATCATTTTTGAGCAAGTATTAATTTATAAAATCAATAAACCCATTAATTGCAATATAAAGCATATAGCAATTGAATATCAGAGTGGCACCCAATGCGGCATTCATCCCAAAACTGGCTTTATGAGTTTTCATGATATCAGATTTATTTAGAAGGATGATTAGAAACAGAGTGATTAAAGGCATTACAAATGGACTCAATGCTTGCGATGCGATGAGTATCCAAATTGGCTTTCCACCAAGGAGAGGAACAATAAGTCCAGATGAGGCTACAAGCACAACGATTAGTTTGTATAGTGGTCTTTTCATATTACGATCAGAACCTGTGTAATCAGATATCAACCATGGGAATAAAAGTAGATTTGGAAATATAGAAGATAAGCCTGCCGCAATGATTCCTAATGTGAATAAGGTAAGTGCAAATTCTCCAGCCCAGGGACCTAAAGCGTGCATAAGATCTGTTGCATTTTCGACAGGCGCACCAGTGAAGTATAGTGTGCCAGTAGCACTGATCATTATGGCGAGACTGATCAAAAATGTCATCACCATAGAAGACATGGCATCTTTGTGATCCTTTTTCAAATCAGTTGTTTTCCAGCCCTGTTCTTGGACTAGTATACTTCTGGATGCTAGACATACGCCACCCATAGTTGTGCCTACCATTCCAGCGATGATAAGGCCAATATTATCTCCTTCGGGTAATGAAGGAAAAAAATCAACAATGGATTTTCCTGATTCTTTTAATACCATTACGCTAGTGATAATAAACGCAAGTGCCATGAAACCTACCATGATACTCATCGCTTTTATAAAGTTTTCATGTTTTCCTGTCCAGAATAAGCTCAATAGAACAAGAATAAAGAATGTAGAAATTATGGGGCCATTTAAAAACGAAATCGATGTTTTGACGGAGATCCATTCCATCGCGACTTCTGCGACTACACCCATGACTCCTATGACAGAGGAGACCAGAGAAACAGCTAATGCCGTGATGATAAAAATAGTAACTGGCTTGCCAAATGTCTTTTTGAAATTAGACATAAGCGTATCTCCGGAGACTATGGTGAGTTGGCTAATAGAGACGAGTAGGAAATAGGTAAAAAAGCAGGATAACAATAAGGCCCACGATAGACTTAGTCCAAATTTAGCACCTGAGACGACCATAGAAGTCACACTGCCAGTACCCACTACATAGCCAATGATGAAAAATGCAGGCCCATAATTCTTAAGGCTATTTTTTATTCTATCTAGATATGAAAGATTGCTTGTGGACATAAAGATTAGATCTACTCGTAATAAAATGGGGTGCCATAATTAATTGGCTAAAATTGGTTGACCAATTTGATGGTCAACCAAAAATAGCTTTATTTATCGAGTAAAGAAATAATCAGGAGTATAAATAATCGATGGGGAATACGGAAGGTTGGATTGAGAGATCGGTTGGATCTTAACAGCATCAAGTGACTATCTAGTCGATCAAGGTCAAGCATTCTTTATCAAATGGTCTATGCCTAAAGAACCAAACTGAAAGCCCCAATAAGACTAAAGTACCAATGACATACCATTTGTGCTCAGATAAAGTATTCATGTTTTCCATCATTGCTTCAGCACAGAAGTATCCAATTCCCCCTATTACAGTTACCCACAACGCAATGGCAATAGCCGTATGTACCCCAAACCTTATATAGCTTATATCTCTAAGCCCTGACAACAAAACAATTACTGTTGTCATGCCGTATAAAAACTTATAAATAGACAAGATGAAGAAAGGTCTCTTATCAAACCAGACACTAGCATTGTCTAATTTTTCTTTAAGTTTTGGTTTTTTATTTATCAATTTAACACCTTGCTTTTTGGCAATAAGAAACTTAAACCATGCTTGAGTATAGGCTCCGAAAAATGCGGCTACTAGACCCCAGTAATAATTGAATAGCCCCATTTTAGCACTAAGTACTGAGGTGAGCAACATGATTTCTCCCTCTAGTAGAGTCCCTAGATAGGTAGCGAGTAATCCGCAACCTTCATATAAGCTCTCTAGCATTATAAATTATTGACTTGATTAATTTTAAAATCGGTAATTGTTTTTGAAGTGCCATTAGGTAGATTGAGCAGTACAGATTTGATATTAGTATCTGCGCCCAAGCCAAAGGTCAATGTAGCGGTCTGATCACTAACAAGTCCTTCACCGATAATATAAACATCCGAAAGTATACTGTCATCTGATTTGGTGATCGTAACTTTAGTACCTACGTAAGCTGCTGTCTCAGGCATTCTGAAAGCTATATAGTTTGCTTCTCCGCCTTCATTGATATGCGCTTGAGAAGAGCCTCCAATATTGGCATATACTAGATCAGGATAGCCATCTTTGTTGAAGTCGCTGGTAAGTGGAGTTATACCGTAGTTTTTATTAATGACCTTCGCTTGATCTTCTACTGCAGCAAAAGTCCCATCTGGTCTTTGTATTAAAAATCTTCCTGGCAGTTTGAATAATTTGTGCGGTGGAAAATCGACATAGTTTTCAGCGACTACAAGATCTTGCCTTCCATCTAGATTGAAATCTTCAAAAACAGCTCCCCATGAAAATTCGAAATCAGCTACCTTAGTTTCTTTTGCGACATCAGTAAAGCTAAAGTCGCCGTTGTTTTGAAATAATAACCAATCGCTGATGTATGTATCTTCTTTTGCAAGATCTCCACGCGCTAAAATTGCTGGAACAGAACTTCCTGTATTGGAGAAGAAGAAATCAATATTTCCGTCATTGTTATAATCTCCCACAGCGATACCCATAGGATAAGCATATTTCCCAGTAGTAGGATTCGACTTTTTAGTGAAGGACTGACCTGCTTCATTCTTATACGTTCTTACTTCACCAGTGTCATGCGCTACGACAAGGTCTAGGTATCCATCATTGTCTACATCTACTAGTACGGCACAGAAGGTGTTGTGTATGTATGTTAAGCCAAACTCTGCCGTCTTATCTGTAAAATTATTATCACCATTGTTGATCATTAATAAACTGCTGCCACCATACTCCATATCTTTAAATATGGTCTGACCTTCCATTTTGTCTAACTTGATGTATGCACTGACAAACATGTCTGCATCACCATCATGATCTACGTCTCCTAGTGTAATAGATGCAGCTATCGATTTATCATTAAGCGGAACAGAAATTGGTTGAACCTCAAATCCTTCACCTGTATTTTTATACCAATGCACTCCGTAATCACCAGTAAGTATAAGGTCATTTTGGCCATCTTCATTGAGGTCGAATGATACAGCTCCAAAGGTTGTTGTATTCTGTGGCTTAGTAGGTAAGGTAAAGGAGGATGTAATGAACGTACCATCTTTGTATGCTAATAATACATCTTGTTGTGAAATTCCTCCTGCAAGAAAAACTTCGTCAATCCCATCATTATCAACATCGATCATCGCCGATCCCATGATAGGAAGAGATTTTTTATTATCAAATTTATTATCCCAGCTCAAATTTGTTTTGCTGAACACAGGTATCTCTTCTTTTGGTACCGAATAGTCACAACTGTGAAATTCTTCACCGAAATTATCTTTGGGTACATCAGCAGCATCACAAGTAGCGCTAAATTTACCCCATTGAGTTTCTTGATAAGGATTTTTAGAATCAGATTTAAAGAAGAAAAGAATTGCCACAACAGCAATTATAATTAATGTTAGAAGGCCTAAAAGTATTTTTTTCATTCTGCTTTTGATTTGTTTAGATGGATCAGTACTAATCCAAAAAATATAAAATGTGTCACATTCATGGCGATAGGTGCAATATGATTGCCCAATAATTTAAACCAGTATAAAGACGATATGACGAGTATTAATAGAATTATAGGATTGAATATAGCCAACCACTTGGGCAGGCCTTGTTTGTTTTTGAGTATCAATATTACATATAGTAGAGATACAGCAGCTACTAAGAATCGGAGTGCCCACACCAATACCTGATAATGGTCTTCATAGGATTGTAAGTAGAATTCGTAATCAGCTGTACCGGTACTTCTTTGTAGTACTTCCGCAGCAAAATAGCGAGAGGATACCCAGACTCCTCCAACAGAAAACGATAGTACGCCAGCGATTAAGAGTAGTCTAGATAGTAAGGGGCTTGTGGTTTTAAATATGTTTTTCAATCCATAATAGCCAGCAAAATATAAAGGGGCACCAAAAACAACCAAAAAATGGCCTTTGGATGCTCTGTCTAAAGGAACTTCTAATAGCATATCTATCTCACCACCTGGACCGGCTGGTAGGTAGTGCAATAGATACTCACCTAAGCCTACTATGATACTGCCTAGGATACCAATTAGAAGTAGCTGTTTGTTGCTCAATTTCATTTGTCTTTGATTGCTATAAATCTATCGTGTGGTTCTATGATCACTCTTTAGTTCTATTATTTTAAATAAAACTAATGCTGTGCAGATACCTAAACTAATAAAGCACATAGGTATACCATCAGATGTCCGAGGACAGACCTCTGTTCCTGATAATTCTGTCAAAGTGCCACTTAAGGCCATAAGGAATGGTATGAAGATAAAGATGAAATACCACGTGTCACGTACGAATATCTTTCTGATTGTGTGTGATAAAAGGACGAGTACAAATAATAAAAGAACAAGGTAGCAGGCTGGAATATCCATAATTTTAGGACAAACATCTTTATTCTGAAAATCAGTTATTGATAATTCTAATGTTCCGTAAATAGCTACAAGTAAGATGGTAACGATAATATAAAAACTTGATTTTCTAATAATCATAACAAGAGTATTTTAAATCAAGTGAAAGTAGTAAAATATCCTGGTTTGATTATTTACAAAGACTCGTCATAATAGGATAGGTATGTAAGCGTGGCGAGGATATCGAACACAGTAATTGTTTGATGATACTATGTTACTGATGTATTATCGGTTATTAGATACAAGTATATCTATATGTTCTCTTTTTGACGCGATTACAAATTTGTCAAAATCTTGAAATGTTTTGGATCGACTTTGAGGATTCTTCTTGTCTAAATGGACAAGAAATTTTTTATCAATTGTCACAGTGTATTTACCTGAGTTTTGAGAGATTCTATATTTGAATATATTATGAATATGAATTTTTATCTTATCCTGAGATTCTATTTTGGTAATCCCATATCTTCCACTTCTCATATCTATTCCATCATGCAGCTCTAGTACTTCACCATTTTCAGTTTTTACTTCAATAGTAAATCCACGATAAGGGGAATTGTCAATGTATATGGTTTCGGAGGTTTCATTGATAATATGAAGGAATATATCTATCGGGTCTCCAATGAGATATTCATCTTGATTCGATTCTAGAGAGCAGATTATCTTTTCAGTAATATTTTTATCCTCGACGATAACTAGTTGCTTGTTGTTGCAATGAATTGAAAATATGATTGTCAAGAGTATAGTTATTCGGATTAGGTTCATTCTTGGCTAAGATCTTCTGATGTATAAGTGCAATTGATATTGTTTCTAATTTTATGGTTCATCAAGATTGTATATATCCAATATCTTTTTCTCTTATTTTTCTCGCCTTTCGTTATTTACTAAGATTAATTGGATGTAGGTCAAATAGATAATGGTCTTATCCTTTATCCAAATTAAATTGCACATAACAACCCTCAGAATACTTCGTTTTTATGAAGTCATGAATGTGCACTTCATCATTCGTTTCCGAATATTATTTCTTTATGAATTTTGAAAAACCATATTTATTTTTGATAAAATAAATGCCAGATTTAAAATTCGAAACATCTATGTTGGAGGAGTACCCTGAATAAACTAGCTTGCCCCTTATGTCATAAATGTTGTTTAATGAATTTGCTTTTGAGTTTGAAATACTTAAGTTGTTATTTACTGGGTTGGGATAAACAGAAATTGAATTTTTGAACTTTTCATTCTGTGAAGAAATAGAGCTTGTAATATATTCACTTATACACAAATCATCAAAACCTCCTTCAAAACCACCCAACAAAATTGAATCTATTGATCCAACAATTTCAACGGATGTATAATTACTATAGTTAATAGTGTCTACTGTAATTGACTGTGGTATAATCCCAGAATTATAATCAACTCCATTTATTTCTAACAAAGAGAATTTTCCTGAATTAGTAATATAAGTTATTTTTCTACTCGTATAATTTACATCACTTAAATCAACTAAGGCTGCTGCTTCGCAGAATGTAATAAAAGTGGAATTGCTAAAAGTATATCCACCAGTATTTTGTTGAGTTCTAATATCTATTGTATTACAGTCAGGTAAAATCCCTTGTTCATAAATACTAGCACGAATAGTTATATCATTTTGCAAATACAAAATTTGCATATTGGAATCAGTCACCTCTATTGTTTGTTCGATTTCATTTTCAAAGTCAAAACAAGTTTGGCTGTTTAAAGTATTTGAAATTAGACTTATAGTGATTAGTAACGTAGAAAAGAGCATAAATTTTTTCATGGTAATTCATTTTAAATTATACGCTAGATTAAACTAACGTTTGATTTTTAGGTAGAAATGACAATAAGATTAATTTGCATTCTAAGCGTAATCGAGAATCTCCATTTTTAGGCTGAATGTCATTGCTCTCATTATTTTTGTTGTGTATTTTGAAGGTAGATTATCTAATTGAATTCTGGGTAGAAAGTACAACGTTTACATTTGTATTTAATTCATCTTGTGTTCAATGCGACGTTCTGTGTTCTTAATTCTACTCATTACTTTGGCATTGAAAGTCATCCGAGTTTTAGAAATTTGGATTTGTATGTTCTATTTATGGTTATAACTGTTGGGCTCCATATCAATGTTTGATAGTATTCTACGCAACGTCGACATCAAAGTTTTCGAGATGGAGTACGTAGGTTTGTTGTTTAAAAATACTATCATGAAAATGCTATAAATTAATTTTTATATTCTAATTGTTTAAATGTATTTATTTGCTCAAGTAATTCGTTATGTTCGTTTCTAAATTCAGGTTCTCTATAGAATGTGGGGAATTACTGTGAATATGTTTTAGATTCTATAGTTCGTAGCGAATATTTATTTTGGTCATTTTCCTATTATGTATTTTTGCACATGTCTTTATGAATCAAAGTAATGAGATTTAGTTCTAAAGCCTAAGAGTTTATTGTTTTTGCTTGAACTCAATTGCACATAACGTAAAATGATAAGTGTCGGCTGAGGAACGAGGCTGATCGTCTTATCTAATGTGTGTGCCCAGCATGGGCAGCTATCGTGAAAGATAGCTATATATTCTAGAGGGTGCAAGTCCCTTATGCGCTGGTTTGACGACTGGAAGCATTATCTGTAATAATTATCTAGATATGCTAGTGATCGAAATGAAAATATTTCGATTGAAGTAAGCTGCAAGGGCGATAGGGGTGACCTATATATTGTTGTAAGAATTTAATTTTTTGTGATCGATATTGATACAGTCATTTCGTGATTATAACATTGTTCTATTATCAATTTCGATTTTTCTGAAGGAAGCGAAACTACAAAAGTCGGTTCTAACGAACAGGCCCAGTGCCGCGGTCGGCACAAGCCAACTTGATACAGAGGCTATAAGAATTTGGGAGAGCAAGCACATCATTGTTAAGCCCTAGCCCACGAATTTGCAATTCGTTATACTAGGTTTGTGTTTACTCTGTAAAGCACTTACCAATGAATACCAAAAGGCCCATATAGTAGATCAAGTATATATCGACGGAAAGAAGATATTTTAATCCGATTAAATTATTGATTCGAAACTTACATTATTCACGTCCGCTAGCGGTTCACTACATTTATGAACCACTGGATCATAACCCTTTGGGTTCATTTCGTTCTTCCGCTATGGTCTCACAACTTGGGAAGGACTGAACCTTATCCTCGAAGAAAGTAGCCTATGCTTAAATTACTCGATAGCCTAAAGTGGTGTAAAGGGCATTTTGGGAGATGGTTAAGGTGAATCCATGCTCTTAATGAAATAATGCTTCGATCGAAAATGATAACAGGCTTTTGGGATTGTAAGCAAAATTTGATTGGTATCAATTTCGATATATCCACCGTATACGAGACCCGTACGTACGGTGGTGTGAGATGCGCACCGCATCAGCTACCGCTGGTGCGGCCGTCTACTCGATTAGCTGTTGCTTTTATTTTTCATTACACTTAATTTATTCAAGTCAACCATCTTTAAGAAATGCTATCAACGCCACAAGACAATTAAACAATGAATGAAATAAAATTGAAGGACCTAATTTTCCAGTTTTAATAGCTATCCATGAAGCTATTAAACCCAAAAGCATAAAAGGCATAGATGCAAATACTATTGAATCCAAAGAAAATTTTCCAAAATATTCATCACAATGATATATTCCAAATACAAGCGATGATGATAATATCATAAAAGTAAGGTGTTTATGATGAAATTTTGAAACCTTACGTAATTGCTGGTTAGAAAAATATCTTTTCAGCAAGAATCCTATACTTACAAGTACAAATATTAATGACAAACTTAAGAGAGAGAACAATTTGAAGTTTAATAATCCCAAGAGCATGGTAAATATAAATAGAATCACACTTAAAATATAATCATATTTACTTCTTGCTATTAAGTGAAATCGAAATGCAAGTTCTTCAATAATGGGGACAAGTAAAATTGTTTTTATCAGTAAAAGTGGATGTTTATAAAAGTCGGGTTTGACAATCGTAACCGATGGAAGTAATTCTAAATTAAAAACAAAAGAATTTAATCCACTCAGAAGAATAATTAGAAGTGGATACATTAAGATCCCTAAAATTGGATAAAGTATATAGTTCTTCATTAAAGATTTATTCAAGAAGTAACTTCTTCTCATTTGTAAATTTTAGTGTATAGTAAGGCACATAGTTTACACTTATAAACCCACATAGTTTACACTTTTATTCTTTTGATATGTAAATATGTTTCCTTGGTTCTAATTGCCTTTTCGTCTATCCATCCTAAAAGTACATCACGATAATAGACATTCCAAATCCCATTGCC
>CALKJD010000148.1 GCA_937995755.1 uncultured Saprospiraceae bacterium
CGTCACTCACAATGGAGTAACGCTCTAAGTTAACATGCTAAAATGTTATCTTTAATAAGCTAAGCTTATTTGATCTTGATCATTTTACGTACAACGCTTCCTTGATCTGCGTCTATCTTGTAGTATAATACTCCAGAAGCTGCAATCGACTCTGTATCTAGAGTAATTGTATGACTTCCTTTAGTATAGTCGTTAGTTACTTTTCTAATCACTTTACCAGCCATATCTAATACTGTTAGTGTTACTGGACTATCTGCATCTATAGCAAAGTTGATCTCTGTAGTATTTCTGAATGGGTTAGGTCTGTTTTGCTTCACAGTCAATCCATTAGTTAATATCTCATTATCAGATCCTCTTAGGCTAAGCTCTACTCCATGTACAGTGTAATCTGCATCATACACTTCAGCATCAGTTACTCTTGATGTAAAGTCAATTAGATCTCCTATGTTACCGTTACCATGTGCCGTGAAAGACAAGTAGAATAATGGTTCATCATCTGAAACTGTTGTTGGTTCTACATCACTCCAAGAAGTAGTGATCATACCTTGATCTAATCTGTTAAGTGCAAAATGCTTGTCACTTACGATAAGCGCACCCATCTCGTATCCGTTGAAGTTAAGCTTAGTAGCATCAAATTCAATCGTAAACTGATATCCTAGAATATCTTCGAAATCTTGAGCGTAGATCGGCAACTTAATTTGAGCACCTTGTGGTACATCCATAGCATCCGTAAGGAATACCATTGTGTTAGATGATCTTGTCTCTGTAGTCTCTGTACCATTTACATTATACGTAGCACTACTGTTGACATCACCAATTTTCACCGCGATCATATCCATCTGTGCTCTATTAGAATTAATATTATCAAATGAGATAGACTCATCATACGGCCATGGACTTGATACATCATTAAATTCTTGTCTACCATCAACAAACCTCCATGATGACTGACCATTTGGATATTCTGGTGTTACGCCTAATACTAACTTTCTTAATGCTACGATATCACTTGCAGATATCTTCTCATTGTTATCTATATCAGAAGCGATCACTTTATAAGGAGATTCAAACTCATCGAATCCTAATAAGTGTCTCTGGATCAATACAAGGTCAAGAGTAGAAACACCGTTAGTGTAATCACCATCTTTTTCAGCTACAATCTCGTAATCGAATCCGATCGGAAGGTTAGCAAATATATAGCTACCATCTTCTGCCGTCATCATCTGACCATCAATCTCTGGTGCAGTACTTGACATGATTACAAGTGTCTCATCAATATTCTCGTAATCTTCTGTTCTTACTTGACCAGCGATGTTAAGAATAAATCCACTTTCTCCGCACTGATCTTCAGCACCTTCTTGTAATACTAATTCTATAGAACAATAATCTTGATTGTCATCTTTATCCGTAACATACATTCTTAGAACAGTATCTCTAGATTCACCATTAGGAATATCTGCACAAGTAAATGTACGAGTCTTATCATTCGTATTAGTAGAGAATGAATACACTAGATCTTCTGTAGGAGTACAATTATCGAAACTTCCGAAATCATAATCTTCCGCATTGATAGTAATCATACCACTACTAGGCATTACCACAGTAGTAAGGCTAGTAATACAGTATGGTGTAGGTTTTTTACAATCTACTACTGTGAACAAGTAAGAACATTTTGATGCATTTCCACATCCATCTTCTGCTGTCCAAGTGATACTGTGTGTACCTTCTGAATACGTTCGAGTTACTGAACTTGAACTTCCTGTGTAATTAACACTACCATCATTATCTACATCGATCTCATAAGAGAAAGATATTTGAGCTGCTGGTGTACAATCATCTGTAGCATTAGCTAAAAGTGTTACAGAACCTTGGCAACCTTCTTCGTAAACACAAACTTCTCTATCGTTACAGTTAGTTACGAATGTAGGAGCAACGTTGTTGTTCAACTTGATCACTTGAGTATCTTCCCACCATCCTTGTCCGAGTGTAGGATTATTCTCATTGTACTGACACCAATCTATTACTGTCCACTTTCTTAAGATCTTCACACAAGCTCCTGCCAATGTAAATACTTGATCTTCAGAGTATGCAGCAACTAGGCTACAGCTATTATCATTAAGTACTGGACCTGGTGCATTATCTGGATCGATATCATCAAGACATCCAAACTCTTCTACATCATTTGGCCAATCGATATCATCGTAGCTAAATACATCATTTGGAGCAGTCTCAAGTGTGATTATTTGATCACATGTATTCTTTAATCCTTCGGCATCTACAATTGTAAATACTCTTCTGATTGTTTTTTCTCCACAATTGTTTTCTGTAATGATATTATCTTCATAATCATCAGATACAATTTGACAGTTATCAACGAATTCAATATAACCTGTAATCGAAGGATCGTATGCAGACTGACAATCTAAAGTAATATCAGCAGGACACATTGTAATAAATGGAGGCAACTTATCTTCTACTGATACTGTAACCATACATGTGTTAGATAATCCTTCTGAATCTGTAACTTCAAACATTACCATTACTTCTTGGCCTCTCTCTTCACAACAGAATGTTACTGTCTCAGCAAAGTTATTAGCTCCACCACAGAGGTTAGTCATTTTACGCGCTCTGTAAGAAACTATTTCTCCACAGTTGTCAAAACTACCATCATCGAAGGTCTTTGCGTTAACTATTGCTTGTCCATCTCCCCCTAATCCTACTACTGTAAACTCATCACAGATAGCAAATGGTGGAAGTTGATCCTCTACAGTAACTGTAAATCTACGTGTAGCAGTATTACCACAAAGGTCAGAAACAGTCCACTGCATCCATAATCTACCTGCAGGTAATTCTCTCACTAAGAACTTACCGTCAAACAATTCTGTAATGTTAGTTTCTAAGTAGAATGCATTTGCATCAGGAGTACCATTATCCGTAGCAACTGTCCATCCTAGAGTATATTCTAAATCTTCTGTTGGCGTACATTCTCCAGATATTGATGGTTTAGAAAGTGCCACTTCTGCTTCACAGAATTCTGAATTAGCCGAAATAGTTAAGTCTGGTAAGAATGCAATAGTTGGAGCATTCTTATCTTCTACTTTGATTATCTGAGTGTACTCTATCAATTCACTACTACACCACTCTAAAAGTTTGAATTTACGAACCAACTTATAAGAAAGTGGGCATATATCAATTCTCGTATCTTCGTAAGGGAATATCTGAACATTATCACAGAAATCACCAGTTGGCTGACCCGTTACCGATACTGCAGGGTGGCCATTATCATCTGTAGCAAAGTTACCATTACATGATAGAGTGTTCATTTGAATTCCATCAAAATTAGCTGGGAATGAAAGTGTAGAAAGATCATTTCTGTAAACATATATATTCTGTACACAGCTAATAACTGCATTACCAGAAGCATCTGATCCAGACCAAGTACGTTCTATTATCTCACTATAGTCACTAGAACATTCTTGTTCCAATGTATTATCATTATAACCAAGCGTAATAGGACCACATAAGTCGATACCTGTTACTCTATATACTTGATCATCGATCAATTGGTAAGAGATGTTTTCATTTGTTGTTGGAAATCCTACAGTTGCACCAGATTGACTCACTACAAGATTCGCTGCATTGATTACACCACCATCGCCATCGAAAGCGTCAGTAATAGTTATTTTCCATGTTCCATTAGGATCTATACCATCAAACTCCGAAAGCGGTGCATTAGATTGGTACGCTCCTGAAATAGCTGGATCAGCTCCTGCTACACATGCTTCAAGCGACTCCAGATTCGCTGCAGTATTCATAGCTTCATCATCTAGAGTAATTCTTATTCCTTGCTCAGCGCAGAATCCTCCAGGAAATACCATAAGTGCAACTTCTTCACCTGTTGGTGATGTGATACTCGCTATAAGGTCTGAAGGAAATGAATGATCAATATCTAGTACTACATTGATATCTGTTACTGATGCACCATTTAATCCATATACTTCTATTTCTATTTCATTTACTGATGGTGACTCAGGTATAACCATCCCATCTACATCTCCAGCGAATGTTACCATTTCAGAAACATTAGATCCTGGAACTGTTGATCCTGTACAAGTAGTATATATATCAGTACAATCAAGTGAAGGTCCATATTTATCTTCTACAAAAAGCTCTCCCCAACATGAGTTACCATCTGGATCAGTTACAGTTGCTGTAAGTGTCATTCCAACTTGATCAGCACCTACTGTATTACCGAGTGCTACTCCGTTAGCTCCTTCTATAGTAACTATATAATCATCATAACAACCATAATCTCCACCTTCAAGAATCATATCAGCTGTAACTGTAACAGAACACTCATCGTCTAAAGAGATGTTAACTGCATCATTACAAGCTATTGATCCTGTTGAAGATTCAAATTCTATTACTTCTACAGTGAATGCACATGCAGTAGCATTTCCACTTGCATCTGCTATATCAAATGAAAGATTATATATACCTGGCGTAAATGTTCCGTTAATCTCTTGTCCTGTATTATCAGTCTGCGTTACTGAGAACGCTGCTTTCTTAGCATTTAAAGATATTAAAGCTCCATAATCTGGAAATAATACATCCATATCTGCTGGCTCTGAAAAACCACAGAAATCAGATTGAAAATATGAAGGTGCGGTCTGACTGTCTATATTGAAACCCATCGTAAAGCCAGAAACGAATCCTGATTGAGTAGATACCTTTACTACTACTGTTTCATCTGGAGAGAATGTACCATCTACAGCTATAGTAGCATAATACATATCATCATTAGGAAGTGTCTGAGTATTAGTAGAAACTAACTCGAGATCATTAGCTGCTAGCGAACCATTATATCTATATAGGCTTACTTCAACTTGAGCATCGTTTAGAGATTCGAAAATTCCTACAGATACGCTTTCAACAGTTACATCTGTATTAGCACCTGATGCAGCTAAATCAAATATTCTAAAATAGCTAGAAGCTCCTCCTGGACAAGCAACACCATCTTGAATTTCTTCTACATCACCGTTTTGTGAGATTGTAAGATCAAGGTCTTGACAATTGTCACTCATTGAGAATGGCTCTTGTACGAATACGTCACATTCTCCAGCTTCAAGCGCTATAGTGATGTTATCACAATTTACTACTACAGGTTCTTGAGTATCTTCAACTGTAAGCATCATAGTACATACCGCTTCGATATTTCCACCACTATTAGCAACGAATGAAATTTCGTGAACACCTACTTCATAATATCCAGACATATCTACTGGATTAGGAGTACATGTACCTGTAACATCAGCCAAAGGAATATTCACTTGCGCTCCACACTCACCAGAATCTGCTGACACTGTCATATCCATTGGACAAGTAATTTCACATGCAATTTGCTGTATAATTACTTGTGCGGTTTCTACACTTGCCACTCCATTATTACCAAATCCATCACCTGTAAAAGTAACGTCGATAACGATAGGACCAGTAACTGTCATATCTGCGGTAATAGATAATCCAAAAGTGGTAAGTACATCAGCGAAAGCACCACATGCACTACCACCTGCTTCGAATCCTGTACGTGACCATCCTGGGCCAGCTACCTGATCTCCTTGGTTAGCTCCACAACCCAAATATGGGCTTGGTGATGGAGTACCATGTGTCAGTGTGATTCCTGATGCAGGAGAACTTACTGAGAATGAAATATTATCTACCCATTCTAATGTGTTAGATTCAAACAATGTCTGAATTTCTACATTCGAAGTAGAGTTAAAAAGATATCCATCTGTGGTCGTTGCTGACGGATTGATGATATCTGCTCTCATTACACCAGTACATAACACTAGAGCTAATACCGTCAATAGGCATTGCTTAGATATAGTAGCTGCATAAGAGCTAAGGTTTGTAATTATAGTTTTCATAAATTAAAATTTTCGGTTTTTAGGCCAAGTGGGAAATAGCTTTCAAGTAGCTACTCTCCTAAGTCTAGTAATTTTGTTTCAGAATAATTTATATCTACTTAGTAGCTTACTAGAGGAAGTATTTCACTTCTTATCCAGTTCACTCTACTTTTTTCTCCGTTTTCGAGCGGCACCTCTGCAACTGCTACAGACATGGATGTATATTTGTCTGTTGCGAGATTTGCTTCTACAGCTTCTTGTACAGATGATCCAAGTTTTAAAGATTTGAGGATCTTCTTGATCACTCTTTGCTTTTCTAATGCTCTGAGATACGCGTTATTATCACTATCTTCGAGAGTAGACATTGTTGCTCCGAGGTATTTAGACTCGTCAGCGAGATTGGTAATTGCTGTAGGTTTACTGTGATAGCTTTGTGCATTCATAGAGAATACAGTTAGCATCATAAAAACCATAGACAGCATCATTTTGAAACAGCTAGATTTTTTCATTTTTTTAAATTTTAGCATGAGTAATAATTAAAATTGGCCTTAATCGAGCCTAAAAATCGAATCGTCGAAAAGGGGTAAAATGTATAAATCATTAATAATCAAGATCTTAAAGATTTACATATATTCATTTTGCACCATATGACGGCTCGTTCCTTATTAAGGCAAACATTATACCAATATTACATATGTACCCTATTGAACCGTAAGCTTATATGCATAGTGAAGAAAATACAAGTATAAAAAGTGGGAAGAAATCGAAGCCATGTCTCAATTGTGATACTCTCCTAGTAGATAATGCCACACATTGTCACCAGTGTGGTCAATCGATCAAAGAAGCGAGAATGACTGTCCGTGCTTTGCTGTCCGAGTTATTTACCAACCTATTTAACCTAGATGGTAAAATATGGAAGACGCTAAGAAAGATGTGGATGCCAGCATTCCTCACAAAAGAATATGTAAGTGGAAGACGAACAAGTTATTTTAATCCAGCTCGATTTTTTGCCATCAACCTGATATTGCATTTTTTGCTTCTTACTTATACTATGTCACGCTCGGATTTAGGACTAGATTCGATGAAAGATGCTGCCGATATAACGAAGAGTGAGTTAGTAACTCAATATGATACTATTGCTACTACTTTGATACCTACTGCTGATAGTCTACAACTAGATACTTTACGTAGTGCACTTTTTGGTGATGCCAGACATGTAGATCAAGATACCATGTTTGCCAGCATTCAGATATTTACTAATCTTGGAGAGTATGGAATTTTAAAAAAGGATGCCTACTCATTGTCATCACAAGAGCTTTATGACAAATACAAGGTTACAGGCTGGTGGGACAAGTTATTTATACGACAGACGATCAAGATCAACAAGAATAGAGAATCGACACTTACATATATCATCGGCAACTTATCTTGGGTGGTGATACTCGTACTTTTTTTCATCGCAGCACTCATGAAGCTCTTATATGCGAGGGGTGGTTATTATTACGTAGAACATGCTGTACTCATGATGCTTCTACATGCCAAAGCATTTTTAGTATTGAATTTACTAATGATTGCTTCATTATTTTATCCTTCTCCTGATGAAGATTTCTTAAGTGGATTCACTGTAATAGTGTACGGCACCACTGCGATATACTTATTGATCACTATGAAAATCTATTATCAACAAGGTTGGTTTAAAACTATTTTAAAATATATAATAGTCGGTATTGGTTATTTGATATCTCTATTCTTCTTCATGTTACTTGTGACTATTATCGGTGCAGCACTCTTTTGATAGCCATATATTACATTCAATCAGTGCAAACCCTGAGACTCATCACATTTCTTTAAATAGGATACTTTACTTTTGAGTAAATGCTTATATTAGTACATAATGAAGATCACAAAAGAACTCACTAAACTATATTACAGCATCGGAGAAGTCTCTGAGATGTTTGGAGTGACTAATTCTCTTGTCAGATATTGGGAGACAGAATTCCATCAACTTAAGCCAAAGAAGAACAGAAGAGGTGATAGGCAATTCACTATAAAAGATATACATGTGATAGAGCGGATCTACACTTTGGTGAAGGAAAGAGGATTTACCCTAGATGGTGCCAAAAAAGAGATGAAGAGCAAAAATGATCTTAATTATAAAGATCATAAGCAAGAGGTCATAGAAAAACTCGAGCTCATCAAACTAAAACTAAAACGCCTGACAGATTAATATCTATCAGGCGTTTTCTTTATATCCTAAGTTATTAACTCGACGTTAATCTTGCTTTGCAAATACATCTTTGAGCAACTGTGTAGGTCTTTGGTCTACATTATTTCTGATCCCTTCTTCTTTCTTTTCTATTAATGAGAACATACCATTAAGCGCGGCTTTATTAACATGGTCATCCAATTCAGGGTTTACATCTTTTACCAATGGCAATTTATTGTAAGCGCTTACTACTGATCTCCAATAGTCACGAGCATTTACTTCATCGAGCGATGCAACGATCACAGGCATAAATTCTGTGTAGAGCTTTTCGTAACTTTTACTCTTAAGGTAACCCGTAGCCGCGTCATCTTCTCCTGTAAGAATATTCATAGCATCATCAAAAGACATTGAAAGTATAGCGTCTTTAAAAATTGGAGCTGCCTTCTTCGCTGCTATTTCAGCACCTTCATTCATCTTTAGTACCAAGTCTCTTTCTACATTTTCAAAACCTGGAACATGCTTTACCTTGGACACAATCTTCTGTGCATCATCAGGAATTAGTATTTTATATTGGCTACCTAGGTAACCATCTTTAGCTGACAAGGTCTCTACTGCCGTAGAAACGCCATTATCCAAAGCTTCTTTGAGGCCATTTGCTACTTGATCTTTGCCTAGAGAATTTCCATTTCCACTAAGTACTTCTTCTGCTTGATCCACTTTTTTCTTAAGTTTATCTAGAAACTGTGCATTACTGTCAGTACTCCCACCGATCAAAATGGCTACCATCAAAAATGCAAATCTTGAAATTCTTGAAATATTCATGTTTTTATATTTTAGTTTTTTAGTTCATCTTTCTAATAATACCAATATCAAAAACGGATGAGAAGTTCTTTCAAAGTATAAACTTGACTATAAAGTATTGTTAAAAATACAATATCCACAAGCATTACAGCTTCGCCACTTCCTTAAAAATGACGTAAATACCTACTACCAATATAAACCATCCAAAGATAGATTTGAGATTTTCGGATTTAGTTCGCTTGGCTACTTGTACTCCTATCACAATACCAATAGCTGCAAGGATAGAAAATATAATTAAGAACTGCCAATCCATAGCGATCGTCTGAAGATCACCTAGAAAGCCAATGAATGACTTCATCATAATAATAAATAACGAAGTTCCGATTGCTATTTTCACTGGTAATCTAGTTAGAAAAATGAGTGCTGGTACTATAATGAATCCACCTCCTGCACCTACAAATCCTGTAAGCAATCCTATAATCAGACCTAAGACGACCGTAATTGCATTTTTGCTATTATTAATTTCTAAATTATCATCGTCATTAGATTTATTACGAATCATGGATATAGACGCCATTAACATCATGACAGCAAAAAGCATCATTACAAATAAATCCTTAGTCAAATTAAAATCACCTACTCCCCATAATACGTCTGGAAGACTAGGCAAGATATACCTCCTAGTTATGTATGTACCTATAAAAGATGGAATACCAAACAATAATCCTGTGCGTAGATCGATAGTCTTTTGTTGAAAATTTTTAAAGGTCCCAACCGTAGCCGCCGTACCCACAACAAAAAGAGAATATGCGGTAGCGAGTACTGGTGCAATACCAAACATGTACACGAATATAGGAATGGTCAATATAGAGCCCCCACCACCGAGCAAGCCCATTACAAAACCTACAATCAATGCGCTTAAATACGGTAAGCCGTTCAAAAATTCCATACATTAACTTATTTTAACATCTATAAACAACTAAAAACAAGAACTTTAACCTACTTTTACAACTTCCAACTTTGCCAATAATAGACAATTGTACATTACAAGTATTTCTACTCTATTACAAGTGACAAGTAGCGGCTATAATTGCATTAAATAAAGTACTTAGGCCCCAATATAAGTAACCTACTTGCTAAATCGATACTCTCGACAAATTTCTTATTTGGGTAAATAATACTTTTATGTTAATCATAAATATTATACCTTATGAAAAAACTATTAATTGGTCTTATTTTCATACTTACCACTAGTATTATACCCTCTTCTGGGCTAAACAGCCAAACACAATCAATTGACATAAATGGGCCCCATTACGATGTCAAAACTACTAATACTTCAGATAGATATTCCATGCGACTAGACTTTATGACTGAATCTCAAATAGATGCAGTCATACAATCAGGTGTAATCGGTTTGGATGAATTATGCAGTTATACTATGGGATGCAAATCGAGAAAAGACATCGTTCTCAATGAAGGCGATAAGATTCAACTTTTTAAAGATGATAGAATAAAAAGTGTGGAACTTATCAAAATAGAATCTGGAAAAAAAACTACTATAGCTAGTGCTACTAATACGGAAGCTCAGAGTTTTATCTTAGTTCCTCAGACAATCTCTCGAGAAAATATTGATTCATACATGTTGCTCATATTGAAGTAAGTTTATAATCAAGAAAAACGAAAATAACAAAGCCTCCTTCAATAAAATGAAGGAGGCTCTTTTTTTGCTAGATAACTTAATGTTATCAATACTTTCTCAGCTATCTATTTGACAGCTTTGAAAGGACATTTGAGAAACAAGTACTAACTATTCATAATGGTAATCCGCCCTTGGATATGCTACTATTCCAATGCATTCATTGAGATAAAGTTGGGTCTTCTTATATCTCTGAATCACCTAAGGATTATAATCTTTTGAGCACCTAAATCTATATTTCCTGAATACAGTTTTACTATATACATTCCTACTTTTAAGTCTGATACTTCTATTCTTTTATTGTGATCGTTTACTCCACCAGTCCTTACAATTTTAGCATCTAAATCATAGAGCTCAAACCGTAAGTTCTGGTAGCTGTCTGGGATGTTAACAGCAATAATATCGGATGCCGGATTAGGGTAAATACCGTATATATCTGAGAGTAAATTATCATTAGAGAGTACCATTTGCACAAAATTAGATCCTACTTCTCTTCTCACCACATTAGTTATAATAGGATCATTGAAATCAAAATAGATATCCGCTGAATTATCGATGATGGTACCATCTACATTATCTGCTTTCTGCTGCAGGGTAAAAGCTACGAACCCATTAGATGCTGGTTCATTGGTCGTTGAATCTGGCAATAATATATTATCAAATCTAAACGTAAGTGTGCGATCCTCTTCCAGACTGTATGTATAATCATGACTAGCACTTCCAACCCTGAGTGTAGATAAATCTAGATACTCAGATATCTTATCAGCAACTACAACTGTAAATGCGGTATCCGTTCCAGTATTCTGAAATCTAATCATATAGTCAAGTCCTACATAGTTTTCTATAAGGTCCGTATCTTGATATCCCTTTGGCCATGCTTGCTTATCATTAGGATCGTAAGAACCGACATTCTCCATACAATGTGTATCATAGAATGGGTTAGCATCAAATTCACTAAACATAGTAACGTAACCTAGTGAGAACGAACCTTCATCATTGAGTCCACATGCTTCAATAGCCTGACTAATCATCTCTTCATATGGATAATCTGATGGCTGCTCTAGTATCACTCTGTATGTACTTCCATTGGCTTCAAATGCAATCTCATATGCTTCCTGTGCATCTAATAACACTTCATCTTCAGAGCGCATTACTTGATCTTCTACTACTATAAAGCCTGAGGTTTGGTCCATCGCTCCATCACCAATATTAGTAATAATAAACCTAATCGAATCACCTTCACAAACTCCCTCAATACTTAGTTCTGCTCCAGACCAATTGGGATCTATGCTACATCTTTCATTAGGGTAGATGCTAGCTGTAGTACAATGTGTTTGACCAAGTACTGTATTATCACAATTAACAACAACTTTGATATGAAACTTACCACTATCATTAGATGCTACGTCTCCCAAATCTACTGTAAGCGTATGATTACTTACATCATAGGTAGCATCTGCCACAGAAGTACTGACATAATCTAAATTATCATCTAATTGCACTACTACAGATCCATCTTCAGCAACACCAGATCCTTGATTCTGCCATTCTACAAAATATGTATTTTCAAAGCACCTTCTTAGTCTTGGAGTATATATATCCACAAGCATCAAAGGACAATCTATTTGCGACTGAGCTAAGAAAGATTGTTCTACTTGATCATCATTACTAGTCACAGAAATACTATAGGTTTCTTGACACATCTGCCATGTGTGATTCGGCGATTGGACAGTCACTTCATAATCACCTATAGGTAATAATGCACTATATTCTCCTTCCTCATTAGTAGTTCTATATATCTCATTGGCATCACTTATAAAAGCCACAATCCATCCTGACAATGGCGTGTCTTCTGAATCAATATCACAATTAGAATCAATATCATTTAATACGGAACCTGATATTTGACCACCTTCAAACAATGTCGTATTATTAGTAAGTTCAACACATGCTGCTTGATCCAGAATAACAATTTCTGTTTCAAAAAATGATTCTTCGATTCTCACATTAGGATCTCCAACACCCACTATCTCAAAATAAGCATCGAACAGTGATTCTCCATCTGGTAGAAACTCAATAGACGGAAATGTAGAAGTTGTAAATATTAATCTAACCCAACTATCTGATTGATTGTAGACTATCTGATTTTCATTTCCAATATTAAATGAATAGTCTTTGAGCTTCACAACAGTATTGTCCCAACTCACTTGCATCTGTACTGCAGAGATATTATTAAAGTTTTCAACCTGCACTTCCGTCTTCAAATCGCCAAAGGCTACTTCACTGACTACATCTAATCTAATGGTATCGCATTGGGACATTGCAAACAGGGATTGCATTAGTATGGATAGGGTAATGATTATGCTTTTCATGTTATAATTTTTCATCTTTTTGAAATTCTAATTGAGTTTGGGTATTTGTATTTGAGCTCTTTTATCTACTTGATAATGTAAAGATGAGCCTTAGTCATGCATTCGCTGCATACAATAATACTAATTTGTACAAATAAAAAGACACATACAAAATATATAACATGCTATTATACAATCAATTAAATTATATATTTGTATTTAATATCGTTTATGAAAAACTCAAAAATATACCAAGCGATTACAACTTTAAATGACTCAGAGCTAAAATCTCTTAGAAAGTGTCTTGGCAGTGAGTTATTTAAAGCTAGCAAAGAGCAGCTGTTGACCTTCGACTTGATCGCTAAATCGGAACGCAGTCATAAAGCTATTTCTAGATTGGACATCAACACGCATATATATAACAATGGTGAGAGTGACACGTATATCCGAAATGTATTAAGTGGCCTTTTTAGATTAGTAGAAAAATGGATCGTGATTCAAAACGCCATCAATGACGAAACTTACATAAATAAGACACTCCTCAAGCATTATAGAAATCAAGACCAACACAAGCTTTTTAACTCACATATCAACAAAGCTAAAATCCAATCTCAAACTCTCAAGAATGCAGAATCAATAGATCAGCACTATGAAATACTGCTGGAGGAGTACAATTTTAAATCTTCACACACACGTACCCAAAATCTCAATATCCAAGAACTTCTAGACATATTAGATATAGGGTATTTAGCCAAAAAACTAAGACAAGTCTGCTTCAGTATAGCCCACCAATCCGTAAGTGGTAATACATACGACAAAGGATTACTAGATAGAGTTATCGCAGAAATAGAAAGTAACAAATACAAAGATCAGCCGGCCATCACATTATATCACTCAGCGATGCTGATGCTCTCCTACCCTCTAGAGAGTGAGCATTTCGTATCATTCAAAGCGAACCTAGACGATAATAGTCAATACTTTCCAGATGAAGAGTTGAGATCACTATATCTATTTGCGATCAATCAATGTATACGAATGATCAACCGTGGTGAAATACAATATGGTAGAGAATGCCTTGGATTATATCACACCGCGCTAGAAAAAGGTTACTTCTTACTAGATGGATATTTATCTCGATTTACTTATAACAATGTAGCCGCTATAGCTATCAAAGTAGGTGATTTTGATTGGGCAGAAGAGTTTAGCAATGAGTATAAATCTTACCTCAGATCTGACGAAATAGAGAGCTCCTACCACCTTAATCTTGCGCATGTCAATTACCATAAAAAGAACTATGATGATGCATTGGCATCTTTGCAAATAGTCGATTTCTCTGACCACTTATTCAACCTAGCGGCGAAGACGATACAGATGAAAATATATTATGAAACTGAGGAGTATAACTTGCTAGACTCTCACTTAGACGCGATGCAGATGTATCTCCTTAGAAAGAAGGTTATTGGTTACCATAAGAACAATTATAAGAATGTGATTCGATATACTAAGCGCTTAGTAAAATGCAATCCATACGATAAATCTGAGAAAAGTGAATTGTCAAAACTAGTAAGAAATGAAGAAATACTTTCCGAAAAAAAATGGATGTTAAAGCATCTAGAATAATAAATTCTTAACCTAACTCTTCCTCGTCTAATGGAATCATTGCTTTGTACACTGGCTCTCTATAAGTACCATTTTCTGTCATGCTCGCATACTTTACTTTGATCGTATATGCTTCCTCAACCCAAACCGTTTCTGACTCTTGATCAATTTTATCTTTGATCGGTTTCTTTACTTTTTTTAAAGCCTTGAGTTTAGAGAATATTTCCTTCATCATAGTTTGATCATAACCAGTTCCTACCTTACCCATATAAGAGTAATTACCTTCATCAATCTTTGCCAAATGCAATGATCCGAATGATCCTGATCGATCTCCTTTACCTTTAGTATATCCAATAAGTGTAGCTTCATCATCATGTCTCACTTTGACTTTGAGCCAATGTTCGGATCGTTTGCCATCTACATATCTTGCGCCTCGCTTCTTAGCCATGATACCTTCTAGACCCATCGACTCTGCAGCAGCGAATAATCCTTCACCATCTTCAAAAGTGTTGCTATATCTAAGGTGCTCCCTATCATTGAATAAAGTGCGAAGCCACTCTCTGCGCCTCTCTACTGGTAGGTTGCAGATATTGACACCGTCTATTACCATGCAATCAAAGGCATATAATGATGTTTTGATTCTCTTGCTTGCACGCTCAATAGAATTCTTACTAGAAGTATGCATTCTGCTGATCACTTTTGCAAAATTAGGTGCACCATTAGCATCTAATGCTACGATCTCTCCATCGATAACTGCGCTATGACTCATTTCATCTTTGAGTTGCTCGACTATCAATGGAAATCGTTCCGTTATGTCTCTTCCACTTCTGCTCAATAGCTTCACTTCATCATGCCAGATCGATGCTACAACCCTTATTCCGTCCCACTTCACTTCATAGAAATAATCATTTTTATCAGGCACTTTTTTGGACATACTAGCAAGCATAGGCTTTACTTTATAATTCCCAAAATCTAAATCTTGCTTCGTACTTAAGAGCCATTGTTTATCTCTAGTTTTCACAAGTGTAAACGTTCCTTTAATCAGTTTACCCTTTAGCGTAAATGTAATTTTCTTTGTCGTTTGTTCTACTATTTCATATTTACCAGAATCAAAAATCCACATGGTTCCTCCTCCATATTCACCTTTGGGTATTACACCTTGAAAAGTGAGATACTTGACTGGATGAGGCTCTGTTTCTATGGCCAACCTCTTGACTCCATTGCGCGATGGGAATCCTTTTGGTATCGCCCAAGATAGCAACACACCACCCTGCTCTAGTCGCAAATCATAATGCAAACTACTGGCGTCATGCAACTGAATTACAAATCGATCATCATTACCAGCAACTGGCTCTGCACTTGGTTCATTTGTCTTTTTAAAATTACGCTTCTTATCATAGTTCGATAATTTTTCAGACACTTCAGGATCTATAACAATTTCATCTACAACAGGTTTCTCATTAAGGGCTTGCGATTTACTTATTTCCTTTCTGACAGTATGTAATTCAGAAGCAAACTCATAATAATTGGCCCATGGATCTCCTTCCTCTTTCAGGTAATCCATAATCGTTCTTACATTCCACTGCTTTGAAGTCTCTACTTGATCCATAAGCTCCCATCGAAATGGTGTGGAAATTGGGGCACCCTCTCTAGCTCTAGTTGTATATGGCGCTGCACAAGTTTGAGATTTGTGATTGCGATAAATATCTAGTAAAACTTTTCCTTTACGCTTCTTTTTGGTCATACCTAAAGTGGTAATATCCTTATGCGCTGCTACATACTCTTGAGATATCTTTTTAAAGGCATCAAAGACTTTATCTGTAGTCTGATCCACTACTAGTGGAATATAAATATGTAAGCCTTTGCTTCCACTCGTTTTGACAAAAGCATGATATCCATAACCTTCAAGAAACTCTTTTAAGGACAAGGCTAATTCCTTTACCCTATCAAATCCAAAACTTGGCGAAGGGTCTAGATCAAAAATGAATTGATCTGGCTTATCCATATGATTGGCTTTAACTTGCATTGGGTGCAGATCCAGTGCTGCCAGATTTGCTGTCCAAGCCAGCGTAGCAACTTCATCGGCAAGTATATACCTAATGGTATCATTCTCATGACTTACTTGGACATCAGGAATCCAATCAGGTGTCCATGTAGGCTTATTCTTTGAGTAGAATCTATTCCCATTTATACCATCAGGAAATCTAATCATAGTAAGTGGCCTATCTGCTAGATGCTGCAATGCATAGGGCGCTAACTGTATATAAGTCTGTATCAGCTCCGCTTTGGTAACACCAAGACTGGGATAAAGCACTTTATCCAGATTGGTAAGCTTCAGCTTTCTACCTTCTATGTTAGTAATTATTTCTTTGGACACTTCTTATATATTCCAATAGTTATGCCTAAGATACTAAATCAATAATTATCGCTTGAGGCTTCATACGATAGAATAGAGTCGTATCTTGTCGATTCAAACAATAACAATACAACGTGAGTAATATATCAGCAATAGAACCAAAAGAGCTTTGGAAAAACTTCGAAGCCTTAAATGCAGTACCGAGACCTTCTAAAAAAGAAGAGCGCGTAATCCAATTTATGAAAGAATATGGAGAATCTCTTGGACTAGAAACAATGGTAGATCATATCGGCAATGTAATCATCAAGAAACCAGCCACTGCAGGTATGGAAGACCGTCAGACGATAGTGATGCAAAGTCACCTAGATATGGTACACCAAAAAAATTCCGATACCGTATTTGATTTTGATTCTGAAGGCATCAGAATGATCGTAGATGGAGATTGGATACATGCCGATGGCACTACATTAGGCGCTGACAATGGCATTGGAGTAGCTTCTATAATGGCTATACTCGCAAGTGACACGATCGAACATCCTGCAATGGAAGCATTGTTTACCATAGATGAAGAGACTGGAATGACAGGAGCGCTCGAGCTCAAAGGAGGCCTATTAACTGGTACGATCCTACTCAATCTAGATACTGAAGACGATGACGAATTAACTATAGGCTGTGCAGGCGGTATCGACATTACTGCGACTGGCACTTACAAAGAAGAAGAAATGCCTGCGGATCATACGCCATATACTATAAAAGTATCTGGACTCAACGGTGGTCACTCAGGAATGGATATTGCCAAAGGATTAGGTAATGCCAACAAGATTATGAATAGAATCTTACACATGCTAGATCATGAAGTAAGAATCCGAGTGAGCAGTATCGATGGAGGAAGTGTACGTAATGCTATTCCTCGTGAGTCTATGGCAACGATAACTGTGCCAACAGATCAAATAGAAACGATGGAAGAATATGCTGTAAATCTTGCAAGCGTAATCATCTCAGAATACTCTCATACTGATAACGATCTGGAGATAGAAATCAGCCAAACAATAGGTACGCCTAAAGTAATGGATGACCATTCTCAAATTAATCTGATACATGCGCTATATGCTTGTCCAAATGGAATCTATAGAATGAGTCCAACGATCGAAGGCTTAGTACAAACAAGTAATAATCTAGCAAGGGTAATCGTAAAAGATGGTGAATTTACAGCAATGTGCCTTTGTCGTAGTTCAGTAGATACCGAAAAAATGGACGAGGTAAATATGATCCATAGTATCTTTGCCATGATCGGTGCACAGGTAGAACTCTCTGGTACATATCCAGGATGGACACCTAATCCTGATGCAGAGATCATTGAGACTATGCGTACAATTTATGTAGACATGTTCAATGAGGAGCCACATGTAAATGCTTGCCATGCAGGGCTAGAGTGTGGTATCATAGGCACTAATTACCCAGACATGCAGATGATCTCATTTGGACCAAATATCAGAGGCGCACACTCTCCAGATGAAAAAGTACAAATTAGCTCAGTTCAGAAATACTGGAAATATCTTATGAAGGTATTAACAGAGATTCCTAAGAAGTAGATATTGACAATCAATTAAGTGGTCATCTTATTGAAGGTGGCCACATATTTCATTCCTACATCTAATCCATAACGATAGTCACTCATTATCGTCTTCTTACTATAAGAGTACGTACCTGATTTTAGCAATTTAATTGGGCATAGTTGATCTATAATTAAATCGTCTGGTGGATTATTAATAAATTCTATGCTCGCATTATACTTTTCGTAGCTATGCTCAAATGCTTTCTGTAAACCTGGAATAGATTTGAAATAAATACTCCCAAAATAATCCGCCCAGCTCTGCGTTGATAATACATCTTTAGGCCATGTGCGAAGTATCGTTATACGCCTAGCTCCTCTTTCGTACGCCCACTGCGCAGGAATCGCATCACTCCATCCACCATCAAAATACTCCTCTCCTTCGATGACGTATCTACCTTTAGTGACAAAAGGGAGTGTGCAAGAAGCGGTTACTAGATCTAACCAATTCTCTCTATTAGGACTCATATAGCAGGCATCTCCAGATTCTCTATGAGTAAGAACAAATCTAACATCCTTCTCACTCATATCGCTGAATGCTTTATTGATATCAAATGGCACCTTATCTTGTGCAACCACTTTCAGCATATCTATATCCATATACCCTTCCTTGCCAAATGTCCTTCTATAGTTAAGAAAGTTTTCATCTTTAGCCAGTGTAAGTATTGAATGTAAAGAATCACGATACTGGTGCGCTAAATAATATGATAAAGCGACTGCTCCACCAGAAATTCCAAGACAACTTGTAAAGGGGTCAAATTCACTCACTATGAACGCATCCAATAACCCAGAAGTAAATCCAGTTTTGAATCCACCTCCTTCGACGATCAAGCAATGGTTTATCGTATGACTCTTATTTTGTGACATCTAATTTTGTTAGCGTTTTACTCTTAATATTCATAAATATACGACCTCCCACACTAGATCGTCCAAATAAGGAATAAGTATATAATGTAAATAGCTACTTTTGCAATATGCCTGATAGCAAAACTCCAACCGTACTGATTATTTCATACTACTGGCCTCCTAGTAGTGGATCTGGAGTGCAGCGCTGGATGTACTTCGCCAAGTATCTAAATGATCATGGTGTTACGCCCATCGTCTTGACTGTAGATCCATCTAAAGCCTCTTATCGCAAAACAGATAAAGAATTTAGTGCGTTTGTCAAGGAAGTAAAAGCTTATACAACTAATACAATGGAGCCACTAAAGCTCTACTCAATGCTTACCACCGGTAGCACTAGCAAGGGTATACCACAAGGAAGTGTAGGAGCTGAGAAGAAAGGTCTATTCAGTAAAATATCAAGGTACGTCCGAGGAAATATATTTATTCCTGATGCTCGTATTGGATGGAAAAGATTTGCCACTAAGGCAGCAAAAAAAATAATAACGACTGAAAACATAGATCTCATTATCACTACTGGACCTCCACATTCTACACATTTAATTGGACGAGTACTTAAGAGAAAATATGGAATTAAATGGATTGCTGATTTCAGAGACCCATGGGTGGAAATCTACTACAACCAAGATCTCATAAGGTCTACTAAATCGATAAATAAAGATAAGACATTAGAAAAATCGGTAATAGATGAATCTGACTGTATACTAGTAACTGCTCCTTCGTTGAAAGAATTACTTTGTTCGAAATATGCATATATCTCTACAGATAAAATTCGTTGTATCACTAATGGTTACGATAGTGATAAATTCAACGATATTACTACCCTTAAAGATAAGGCCGTTTTCACCATCACTTTTATTGGTTTACTTACGAGTAATATGCCTTACCTCACTATATGTAAAGCTATAAAAGAATATAAAACCAGTAATCCTTCTGCTCAAATTAGAGTTGTACTAGCTGGAGATATTAACTCTTCTTTCTTAACACGCATGAGTGAAATACTCGGCGCTGAAAACGTAATCTATCATGGTTATGTATCTCATAAAGAAGCATTGCAATATTCTAAGAATGCAGATTTGCTATTCTCTTGTCTGCCAGATCAAAAAGAATCAAAAATAATCATCCCTGGCAAGCTAATGGAATATATGGCTACCACCAATCCCATATTGCTTATTGGTGATCCACTCAGTGATGCTGCAGCACTCCTTGCCCATCAAGCTAATACAAAAACAGTATTACCAGATAACCCACAAGAAGCGACAGAGTTCATTGCCGAATCATTTGACAATTGGAAGAATGGCTCAATCAAAAAATCAGATAATTCAATATTAACCACTCTTACTAGAAGATATAAAACGAAACAGCTTGCTGAATTAATACATACAATTATTTCAAAGGAGAAATCACTTTAAACATTCCTTTTATAAATGGCCATTTAGCTGGCGCTTTCATGATTTGAAGATCCCCATTCCAACTTGTATCGCCATCTAAAAATCTCAGTATTACATCCACATCTGTCTTTTCAAATAGGTCAGAGAAAACTTTATCTCCTGGTATTTTTTGTTCTTCGAGTACGTGTAACATAATACTATCATAGAGTAAGTGGCGACCTCTAAATATCTTGTACGAATTATTAATTGATCTTTTGCTTATTAAGCACTTTACGATTTCATCCGTATGTTGCTGTATTCTCCTAAAGGCAAAACCAGAACTTGGCTTTACCGCACCACCAGCCGTTCCTATATGATATAACTTTCCATTGTTATGGTTCCAAAAAGGATAATTGGTCATCGGTATTACGCCATATTCTCTTTCTTCAATTGAATAAGGTGCAGTTGATATATAATCTTTGATATACTTTTTTAAGATACTATCATAGCCTTCTTTCGTTTGATGAGAATTAGAAAAAACGGCAACCTCCACAAGCGCTTTTCTTGCACTTAGTGGTAACATATAACAAAAGCGATGTTCATTATCTTGATCTATTCGAAAATCCATAAAAGTGGCAGCCTCCAGATCAAACACCTCATTATCAAACTCCACAAACCAACCTCCAAAATGCTGATCCGTGTACAAATAATTACTAAAATCAATAGCATCCGGAATCTTACTTGAAAATACTAAATCCGATACATATGTATGATCTTTACATACCACCTTGCCTTGCTGAGCATCGATATCTATCACTCTATCTATAGCGAAGGTTACATTATCTGAAGCGTCAATAATACCCAGAGTATATTCATAAAAATCATTGCTACGCAGCATCTTATACGAGTACGTAGATAGTCCCAATCGTCTTGAAACATAGTTACTATGAAAATATACGTTTTTCCATGATTGGGTCAATATATCATCATAACGTCCAGTACCATCTTCCCAAAAGCACCAAGTCCTATCATTACCAGATTTCTTAGTCTGATCAAGTAACAGTACACGCTTATCCTTGAGCTCAGAAGACTCTGCTATACTTGTAGCTAGAGAAAGTCCTGCAGCTCCTGCTCCTACTATGATAATATCGTATTTTTGCTCCGTGCTCATCTATGGGTACAAGTTATGGATATATAATAAAGAACAACTCTTATAGTTGAGGAGATGAAAAGAAATTATAAAGAAACTTTAGAATGGATGTACCAACAATTGCCAATGTATCAAAGGCAAGGTACTTCGGCATTTAAAAAAGATCTCACTAATATCCTTGCATTATGTCAAGGATTAGGCAATCCACAAGACAAGTTAAAATTCATACATATCGCTGGCACCAACGGTAAAGGTTCTGTGTCACATATTATTGCCGGTATTTTACAATCCCAAGGCTATAACGTAGGAATGTATACCTCTCCACATTATAAGGACTTTAGAGAACGCATTAAGATCAATGGTAAATTCATATCCAAAAGAAAAGTTACTTCATTCATAACTAAGCATCAAGAATTAATTGAGCAAATACAGCCGTCTTTCTTTGAAATTACGGTGGCTATGTCCTTAGATTACTTCTCTCAAGAACATCCAGACTTCGTTGTATTAGAGGTTGGATTAGGTGGCAGATTAGACAGCACTAACATTGTTACACCGATCCTATCTGTTATAACTAATATCAGTTTCGACCATCAATCGATGCTAGGGAATACATTAGAGGAAATTGCTTTTGAAAAAGGAGGAATCATTAAACCCAATGTACCTATCCTTATTGGACAACATCAAAAGGAAACGGATAAGCTCTTTGCTAAGTTGGCTAAAGAAAGAATATCTCCCTTAACCTTTGCAGAAGAGGATATTGAGGTGTCGATTAAAAGCGAAAGTCCGATTTACAGGTCTTTATCCCTTACTTCCGAGGATTGGAATATAGAATTACAAACAGATCTTACTGGTGATTATCAAATCAAAAATATCACTACTGCTTTTGCGGCCATTAAGCAACTTGTTGATAAAGGTACAATCTTCTTAGACATCGGTAAAGTAAAAGCAAATTTCCCAACTCTTAAATCGGATACTTACTTCATAGGTAGATGGCAAATATTAAATAATACGCCGCTCACCATAGCAGATAGTGCTCATAATGAAGATGGTATTAAACATCTAACAGATCAACTCAAAGAAATAGAACATAATCAGCTCCATATTGTAATGGGTACTGTCAATGATAAAGATGTAGATAAGATGCTCTCTTTATTTCCAAACAGCGCTAAATATTATTTTTGCAAAGCCAATATCCCACGTGGATTAGATGCGAAAGAGCTTTTATCTAGAGCCATGAACAATCATAAATTTGGAAAGGCATATCGATCTGTAAAGCAAGCTTATGCTGCGGCAAGAATGAGTGCAGACGATAAAGATTTGATCATTATTGCTGGAAGTATATTCGTCGTCGCAGAAGCGATATGATCTATTTACGCAACCATCCCATAACATACTGATTGCCTACAATCCAGCCAGCACCATTATCGTAAAGTGAATAAATAGCTCTGCTATGATTTCCTACTCCAGGATTCTGTTGTGCTATCTCGAGCTTCCCCTCGCTTATTTTAGAAATAATAGCTACATGTCCAAACTTGTTAAACGGTGTCGGACCAAAAATAATCAGATCATTAGCTTTGGGTTTTGTATTAGATCCTTGAGAATATTGAGTAAGCGCACGTTGTTTATTATATCCACCATCAGGCACTGAGCTATCATAAAAGTCTTTAGCATGACCATAACTATCAGGCATCTTATGATCGAAATAGTAATAGTAAAACCGCTTAACAAACTCTACACATTGATATTTCAGACCTAAATTATATCCGTCCGGAGTTGTATTTCTCCCAGAGACATTTCCTACACTTCCATTGTAGTATATATCCACACCATTGTAGGTATCCACTTTAACGCCTGCTTTCCCACTGGATTTCTTCGTCTTAGTTTTCTTGGTTTTATTTTTTACTCCTCCATCATTATCCTTCGATTCGAAATAAGCCAACACAGATTCCCACTTTCCAGTTAAATCAAAATCTGGTTTCCCCAATACTAAGTATGCGCCACCACCTAAAACTAAAAGGGTAAGTAAAAGTGCTTTAAACTGGATTCTATTCATTCTGCAATACTAATATTTCTGTATTCAAATTCGTAGCTAAAGTTGAGAATTTAATCACTTCTCCGCTAATACACACTAAATTATAATGTCTAGGTGACCTCGCATCTCAATACTATAAACGATTTGAACGTTATTTTAATATATTGAGCACAAGAGAAATTCTATATATGTGATTTTAGTTTAATATCTTCGTAGACATATGTCATTAAAAATCTGCATAGTAGGTACTGCGTATCCTTATAAAGGAGGTATTGCCATGTTTAACGAGAGACTTGCTCGAGAATTAATTTCTCAAGGTCACGAGGTCGATATAATCACCTTTACTCTTCAATACCCTAAGTTCTTCTTTCCTGGTGAATCGCAATTTTCTGACGATCCAAAGCCAACTGATCTAACGATTACAAGAAAAGTAAACAGTGTAAACCCGCTATCATGGCTGGCAACAGCACGCATGATTAAAAAAGGAAAATACGATCTTATAATATCCAAGTATTGGATTCCCGCTATGGGACCAGCTTTGGGTACTATTATGAGAATGGCGAGATCCACGTCAACGAAAGGAATATCTATAATAGACAATATTATTCCTCATGAAAAACGCATAGGAGATTCCACTTTAAGTAACTATTTCGTTCAGTCAGTCGATGGTTTTGTCGTGATGTCTAAGAAAGTAGAAGACCAGATGGATACTTTTGTAAAAAAACAACCAGTATCTTATATCCCTCACCCAATTTATGATACATATGGATCAATAGTACCGAGGGAAGAAGCACTTGCTCATTTAGGTCTTGAAACTCATTTTGATTACGTTTTGTTTTTTGGTTATATACGTGACTACAAAGGCTTAGATATATTACTTGATGCTATTGCCGAAGGCCTAAAGACTAATCCTAACTTACGTCTAATTGTAGCTGGCGAATATTACTCCGATAGTGAAAAATACCTTACTCAAATAGAGCAATTAGGAATTGGCGAACAGGTAATACTCCATACTAGTTTTATCAGTAACGAAGAAGTTAAATATTTTTTCAGTGCAGCAGACCTTGTAGCACAATCTTATAAGTCAGCTACTCAAAGCGGAATATCACAGATGGCAATCTATTTTGAAAAGCCCATAGTAAGCACCAATGTAGGAGGCTTACCAGAAACTGTACTTCATGATAAGACAGGATATCTTACTAATGTAGATGCTAGTGAAGTAGCTCAAGCGATATTGAAGTATTTCAAAGAAAGACCAACAGATCGATTCCGTCTTGAAATACAAAAACTAAAAGAATTATACTCTTGGAATCACTTTGGTTCTAAACTAGTAGAATTATACAAGAAGATTAATTAAACAATCATGATAATACGTTCTAAAGCACCATTACGACTAGGCCTTGCTGGAGGTGGAACCGATGTGAGTCCCTACTCAGATGACTTTGGTGGTGCTATACTCAATAGTACAATCAATCTACATGTATATACTTCTATTCAACCCAATCAAGATGGATATATAAGCTTAAATTCTCTAGACCTCGGCGTCGAAGCAAAGGTCCAATCACAAAAAAGACTAGATGATATAGAAGGACTTAGTCTGCCCATTGGAGTTTACAATAGGCTAATAAAGGATTACAACTTAGAAGCACAGTCATTTAAACTTACAACTTATGTGGATGTGCCTAAAGGCTCTGGTTTGGGTACATCTTCAACAATTACAGTTTCTATATTGGGTGCTTTTTTAGAATGGTTTGGCATCAAACTTACTGATTATGAGACTGCTAGATTAGCCTATGAAATAGAAAGAGAAGATCTTCAAATGGCAGGAGGAAAGCAGGACCAATACGCCGCTACATTTGGTGGAGTAAATTTCATGGAGTTTCAACAAAACGATACCGTTGTAGTTAATCCACTTAGAGTAAATAATGACTATATGTCAGAGCTAGAGCATAATCTTCTTTTGTACTATACAGGTACAAGTCGTCTATCTGCTGCCATTATTGAAAAACAATCAACTGCATTTAAGCAAAAGAGTACTAAATCTATTGACGCGGCTCATAAAATTAAGCAACAAGCTATTTCTATGAAAACTGCACTGCTAACTGGTGACATAGATGGAATAGGTAGAATTCTAGACGAAGGTTGGCAATTTAAAAAAGAAATGGCTTCAGGAATAACCAATGAAGTTATTGACAACATATACGAAACTGCTAAAAAAGCAGGAGCAACTGGAGGCAAAATATCAGGTGCAGGTGGTGGTGGTTATATGACGTTATATTGCCCTGGTAATACACGATATAAAGTCAGCAAAGAATTGGAGCATCTAGGTGGTAAAATTCAATCCTTTACTTTTGATCCAATTGGGCTCACAACTTGGACTAATCCATAGGAGATTTTCACATTCTCACCTTTCGATTACTATATTTGCAGCATACATCATTAAAGATTAATATGCAAGCTCAGATTACTGATATTCTTCAGCGTAGTATAGCCACAAAACAAGCTATCATTAGCGATTCTACCCTATTAGATACCATCGCTAAAGTTACCGAATTAACAACATCCTGCTTCAATGCAGGCGGAAAGGTACTCTTTTGTGGAAATGGCGGAAGTGCAGCAGATGCACAGCATTTAGCTGCAGAATTCAGTGGAAGGTTTTACTCGGATAGAGATCCTTTATTCTCAGAAGCATTACACGTCAACACATCCTATCTGACTGCAGTTGCCAACGATTATGGCTACGAACATGTATATAGTCGCTTGATCAAGGCAAAGGGAGTAAAAGGCGATATTCTAATAGGCCTTAGTACCTCTGGCAACTCTGAGAATATTGTAAGAGCTTTCCAACAAGCAAAAACACAAGGTGTACTCTGTATTGGTATGACTGGACAATCAGGCGGAGAAATGAATGATTGCTCTGATTATATGATAAAAATACCATCAAATGATACACCTAGAATACAAGAATGTCATATAACAATAGGTCATATTATCTGTGAGCTTGTTGAAAAAAATATCTTTTCGTAATATGATCAAAGAAGCTATCATACTTGCTGGAGGAATGGGTACTAGGCTTAAGTCTGTCATTACAGAAATACCTAAACCAATGGCCCCAGTTGGCAGCAAACCCTTTCTCGCTATCATTTTAGATAATCTTAATGAACAAGGCGTAGAACATGTTATTCTTGCTGTTGGGTATAAATATGAAGTAATTGAATCCTTTTTCGGAAAAGAATACAAGAATATTCAGATAGATTACGCCATAGAAAAAGAACCACTTGGAACTGGTGGTGCGGTAAGCTTAGCAATAAACAAGCTCAATCATAGCGCTTTCTTCATGATGAATGGCGATACATTATTCGATGTCAATCTAGCTAAATTAGGTCAATTTCATACGCAACAGAACGCTGACCTAAGTATAGCTCTTAAGCCTATTGCAAATCAAGATAGATATGGTCTCGTTAGAATAGATGAAGACTCTAAGGTTATAGAATTTGCAGAAAAACAGCATATTGACAAAGGATTAATCAATGGTGGCGTGTATGTCACAACTAAACAATACGTCAAATCGCTTAATCTACCTAATAAGTATTCTTGGGAGAAAGATATATTAGAACTACAATCTTCAAAGTCCAATTTATATGGATTTTTATCAAATAGTTACTTCATTGATATCGGTATCCCTGAAGATTACGCTAGAGCGCAGATAGAGCTCATCTAAATTGCACTGCACTTATTAACGATGATTTTCTAGATTACTATAAAGTAGTTGTAGACTATCTGGTCTAATTTCTTGGAAATTATCTTATTGTGTTCGCTTACTGCTACATAGCAGTATTCAAGATTGCATATTAAAAAAGTCTCTCGGCTGGTTGCATTCATCTTTGGATAGCTAACATATATAGTCCTGGCTAATAGTATCCCTAGACTATGTCTCATTCTGTTCCACTTCCTTATTTCATCAACCTTATTCTTTCTAACCACACAAAAAAAAAGAGGAGACAACAATTAAGTTATCTCCTCTAAAATATTCTTGTCGGTTACTATATTCTAGTATCCTGAGTTTTTGTTTCCACTGTAAGTAGAACCTGATCTAGATCCACCTGAACCTGCGTTTGGTCCTTCTGGTCTACCCATATCATTATCTCCTGCGTTACATACTCTGAACTCAACTCTTCTGTTCATTAAGTTACTTGCGTTTCCTGTTACAGAAAGTGGAGCTTCTTCTCCTCCGTACATAAGGTTAAATCTACTTCTATCGATACCGTAGTTAGTTACTAGATAATCAACAGCAGCTTTAGCTCTATTGTAAGATAATACTCTATTGTAATCGTTTCCGTTTCTAAGATCTGTGTGACCTACTGCAGATACACAAGTACTTGGACACATTTGCATCACGTTTGCTACGTGGTGAAGATGACCATAGTATTCTGGCTTGATGCTGTACTTATCTGAATCGAAGTGAACCATTGGTAAGAACCATTTTCCACAATCAGTTCTGTTAGCCATACTTGTAATAGTTGATGACATTGCAGCTGTTTTAGCATCTACAATTCTATTTACATCATTTTCACTTAATGCTGCTGGTACGATTGCTACACCTTCTGAATCAATCTCATATCCTGCTGGAGAGAAAGTTTCTTTGTCTTTACAATCAGATAATCCATCATTATCGCTATCAAGAGTTACACCTCTAGTATCCACTGCACATCCAGCAGGAGATCCTAATTCTTGGTCTAACATATCGATGATTCCGTCACCATCTTCATCAGTAAGATCAAGAACTGGTCTTTGCTTAAGTTCTGCGATATCATTAAACGTTGCATCTAGTGGGTTTAACCAGTATAAAGGCTCAGTTTTGTTATCCATACTTCCTAAGTTGAAAGCAAGTCTGATGTTAGTGTAATGTCCAATATCAGCATTGTTAGTTTGATCATCTGCAGTTCTGAACTTGATACCATCTAGGTAATCATTATCAGTAAGCATTACTTGGTGCTCTATACCTATGTTAAATCTCTTAGAGATTCTTCTAGATACTCCCATTGACCCTGTAAATACAACGTGAATGTTAGTTTCATCACCTAATCTGAAAATACCTTTTTTCTTATATCCTTCAGTTTCGTATTCACCATCATATAGATCGCTAATAGCTGATTTGATATCAGATCTTCCTGATTTTGTATCGAACTTATCACTAGTCCAACCAATTTGTTGTCTTAGATTAGTGTAAGGATCACCATTAGCATCTAGTAAATCTAATTTTGCTACGTGGTTAGAGAATCCTGCACCAAGAGTTATATACCAGTTCCACTTGTTTCTGTCTTTATGGAAAAGGATATTACCTATGTTTAAAACTCCCTGAAGAGCTCCATACATATATCTTGTTTTGTGAGATGGAAACCATTCTCCATTAGTTTCTCCTGAATTAATGTTGTAATCGTCGAAAGTACTTTCAACAAGACCACCACCAATTCCATTGGCTCCAATCTTAGATTTATGTCCCCAAGGCTGAGGATCTAATCCTGTAGCTTGACCATAAAAGAAATCAGCTCTCAATGAGAAAACATAATGTACAGCCTTTCTTAAGTGAAGACCCATACCGTAACCTCCTGGAAGAGTTCTATCTACATCACCATCGATGAAAAAGTGTCCTAAGTGTACTCCTAGTTCCCAAGCATCTTTTGGTTTTGCTGAGTAGTTAGCCTGGCCCATTCGCCATTTAGCGTTTTGTTCTGGATCTTTAGTAAGCTCATCAGATACAACATTGCCATTTTCAAAGGCGTTGTTATCTTGTGCTTGAATTCCGGCAAATGCGAAACCTATCATAAAGATGACCAAGTAAATTTTTCGTGTCATAGGGCAATAATTTATTAAAATTCGTTTTTATTAAGGTACAAAAGTATCATTTTTATAACTTGTATCAAACATATTAAATGCTAAAATACGCTATTTCATGTTTTTTAAAGTAGTTATTAGACATTTCCTTGTAATATCCAATTGAGAATCGTCAATCTTCCTGATTCTCTTAAGAAATTCATTTATAGTATCACTAACGTCTTTGAAGATGGCTCCATCAGTCATTTCAGCTTCTGGTTGCATTAAATAAGCAAAAACTCTTGCCATACCACAGTTAGCAACAAAATCAGGAATTACACTCACACTACTATCTATAAAGTCCGCATTATCTCCAAAAAATAATGCATTATCAATAAAGGGATCATTAGCTCCACAAGAGATTACTTCTAATCCTCTTTCTATTAGACGGCCAACTTGCTCTTTGGTCACAAGTTTAGAAGCTGCCCCTGGCATAAAGATATCTGCTTCTTGATCCCAAAACAGATCATTAGCCTCTTCAAAACTAATTAAATCTCCAGCTAATTTATTACCATCCTTATTGACAAATAGAGATTTCACCTCTTCGAAGCTTAATCCCTCTGGTCTAATTATTCCTCCTGCTCTATCTAATACACCTACGATCTTACAACCTTGGCTTGCTAAGTAATATCCAGCAGCAGAGGCTACATTACCCCATCCTTGGATTAAGACCTTTTTGCCTTTAAGGTTACCATCATGCCATAGATCGTAATAATGCTTTATACTTTCTGACACGCCATAGCCTGTAATCATATCTGCTACTGCATACCTTTCACTATCTATTGGAGCAAAAGTTGCATCTTCAATAATCTTAGCACATCCATAACGCAATTGGCCAAGTGCATTAATTTTCTCTCCATCGGAAGAATTAAAATGACCATTTACAATTCCTTCCTGTGGGTGCCATAGTCCAAGATCTTCCGTAATTGGAATTACATCTTTAAGCTCATCAACATTCATATCACCTCCAGTACCGTAATAGTTCTTTAATAAAGGAAACACAGCCTTATACCATCTCTCTAATACTTCAGTACGACGAGGATCACTAGGATCAAAATCAATTCCAGATTTGGCACCACCAATTGCAGGTCCACATACAGAGAATTTAATTTCCATCACTTTTGCAAGCGACATTACTTCTTCTTTTGTTAATCCTTTCCTCATTCTGGTTCCTCCACCAGCAGCTCCACCTTTCAAGCTATTTATGACTACCCAACCTTTAGCATCCGTTTCTGGATCATTCCATTCAAACACTATTTCGGGTGGTGTGCTTTTATATGTATCTAAAAAAAACTGTAAATCTTCTGAGCTCTTCATAATATAATCTTCTAGAATTCAATAATTTTTATATTTGCAATAATTATAATATGTACTTATGCTATCACACTGGTTTACCCCAATAGACAATACACTTTCTCAACTGGCAAGCAATTATTGCCAAATTCTGCACGAAGATGGGAAAGATTTCCCAGTATTGACCCACACTAAGCTAGCCATTATTGGCTTTGATAAAGAATTTAGCGATAATGTGCGAAAGCATTTGTATAGCTTCAACAATCACTTTACGTCTCTACAGCTGGCAGATCTCGGAAATTTAAAATCTCTAGACACCGAATTTTCTATTCCTGCGATAAAAGAAATATTAGACGGAGGAATAGTACCAATACTACTTGGAGCTCCAGGCCATATTATTCAAAAACTTAGACGCCGTTTGGAAAGTGAATATTCAACTATATACTATATAGGGAATAAACTGCCTGATTACCACAGCGATGATAAGTATGAAATACTAGGATTCCAAAGGCATCTGTGCGCACTGGACAGGATTGCTGAACTAGAAGATATATCTACTAGCTCTATGAGTTTAGCTAAAATGAGAGCCTACCCTTTCATTCAAGAGGCCGTATTGCGAGATGCTAATCTTGCACACTTTGATGGTAACGCTATAAAGTTAGGTGACAACCCTGCGTCCATCGAATCCAATACATCTGGGCTAACTTGTTCGGAATCATGTCAAGTAATGAAAAATATAGGCGGAGGCCATAGCCTCAAATTGCTAAACATCACAAACTATGAGATCATCGACGAAAGAAGACAGCATGCTAGTAGTATTACTATAGCTGAGATGATTTGGTACTTTTTAGAAGGATATCACCAAAAATTAAATGATCATCCCTCGACAACCTCTAATGATCAATTGCAACGATTTGTAATTAATACATTAGATACCGATGCAGAAATTATATTTGTCAAAAATGAAATAAGCGGTAGATGGTGGTTTGTATCAAATGACAAAGAAAAAAGATACCACGCATGCTCCCATGAAGAATATATCGAAGCATCAAGAGGGGATATTCCAGATAGACTATTACGCTATTTAGTCTAATCAATCCAAAAATCCTAATACGTTCTCCAACTTGATGGCTCTCGAGCCTTTAACAAAGCAATGTGTACCCGACGTGCTACAACTTATAAACGATTGAAGGTCATTTACTGAGGTTACAAAATTTAGATGGGGATACTTGTTTTCTAGGCTTTTAAAGATTGGTCCAACAAATACTACTTCTACCTTATTTAGCATTAAGCATTGATCTATCGTTCTTTCATGCTCTGCAATGGCATCTTCTCCTAGTTCCATCATATCGCCGAGCACCATTACTTTATTAGAAAATGAAGATTCCCCAAACTCCTTAATGGCTAATTCCATACTGGTAGGGTTCGCGTTGTAAGCATCTAATATAAAATGAACACCTTTCTTCGTAATCGTTTGAGACCTATTATTAGAGGGTTCATATAGGCATATCGCCTGCAACATCTCATTAACTTCACATTGCATCAATGCCCCCACACCTACGGCAGTAGCAATATTTGTCAAATTATATGCGCCTACTAAATGAGAGATATACCCTGTCCCTTTATACGTAAAGGATAGCCTTGGATAAGAATCTATAAGCTCATAATCTCGGCTAGGAGCATATAATACCGAAGGGATATAATCATCTACTAAACTAGTAA
>CALKJD010000149.1 GCA_937995755.1 uncultured Saprospiraceae bacterium
GTAGAAATGGATTGAAATTTATTAACGCATTAGAGCCTGCCCTGAGCCTAGCCGAAGGTGGTGCACCTACCATCTTATTTGGGAAATTAAGCTAAATTACAATTATGTAATATTTGACCAATCATTAATCCATGCCAACAGGGAACGAAATTGAGGATTTTACAGCCATAACGATATTAAAGAGTCATTTACAAATACCTCAATCAGTTTACCAAAACAACGTATCAATTCCCAAATAAGAATAGCTTTGCAGCTTAAACTGTAAATAAGTACTGATGAGGCGTATAAACGAATACAAGAAGCTATATAAGGTAGAGAAGGCAATCGATTTAAAGGAAATAAAGACCACATATAGAAACTTTGTAAAAGAATGGCATCCAGATAAGTTTCAAGACCCAGAAAAGAAGGTGGAAGCGGAAGAGGTGACTAAAAAAATCATAGACGCCTATCACTTTCTTGTTAGTATCGCTCCTGAAACCAAAGAAAAGAATCTAGAGGAATACACTGAAACGATCACTAATTCTAGAGTGGTCAACTATAACCATAAGAGCATGCTACTGGAAGTAAACTTTGCAGACGGCAATACCTATGAGTACTTTGGTGTCAATAAAAAGAAGTTTACCAAATTCATAAACGCCAAGTCAATCAATAACTTTGGTAAGAGACATATATTTAAGTCATTCTTGTACCGAAAAGCTAAGCGAACAGTAGAAACCGCTTAGAAACATTAGTATTGAATTTTCATGGGTTTTAGTAGTTCTTCAGCATTTTGTGCTTTAGATCTGTTATGCCAATATAGATTATTATAAAAACATATATCCTCTACTTACACCCCATACGTTGTATTAAGAAGCCATTTAGATGAGACATTTAATTGTAGTCATTTAATTATTGTCACTATACTTCGATACCCTACACATTCCTCAATACCTCCAAAGGACTTCGCTTTACTACATCTCTACTATTAAGTAATCCTATCAATACTGTGAGGGCTACAATAAATACAAAGATGCCTAAGATCGGCCACCAACTGAGATTGAAATCTAAATTGAAAACAAACTTCGCCAATAGATAACTGCCCACTACCGCAAGCATGATTCCTGTTAAGGCCGATAATGATCCTAAGGCCGCGTATTCTACCGCATTGATTCTATAAATTTTCTTTTCCACGGCGCCTAATGTTCGAAGTAATACGCTTTCTCTGATCCTCTGAAACTTAGAGAGAAATAGCGAACTGATCAATACAATCAATCCAATCAGAATACTAAATCCAGCCATAAATTTGATGACATAGCTGACCTTAGTGACGATATCGTTAAGTGTGACCAATATGCTTCCAAGATCTATGACGGATGCACTTGGCATCGACTTCACTACCGCATTACGGAAGTCTGCTGTCACTTGCTTATCTGGAGACTTAGTGACTAAAATCATAAACTGTGGCGCATCTTCTAATACTCCTGTTGGAAAAAGGATGAAGAATCTCGATTCCATTTTTCTGAAATTGATCTTACGTATACTGCCGACATAAGTCTTGATGACCGCGCCTTGTACATTCCATACGAGTTCATCACCGATGCCTACATCTAAACCTTCGGCATATCGCTCTCCTAGCGAGATCATAATAGAATCTCCGCCATTATGTACTCCAGTGTACACTCCTTCTATCAGCTCATCATCTGGAGACATCTCTTCTCTATAGCTCACTCTCGCTTCCCTATTGATTGCCCATCTAGAAGCGGTACGAGTAGTATCTTGCAGCCAATCTTTTTTAGTCCTGCCTTGCCACCCTGCAAGCTCCATAGTGACTACTGGCACATGCTGTATCACAGGCATATCAAACGACTTTGTAATCGTCTCCATTTCTTCTTTTTGATCTGCTTCGATACCAAAGACTATCATATTGGGTTGATTGCCTGCGCCCATACCTTCTACATTGCCTAAGATCAATCCTTGTAGTATAAATAGTAAGGTCAATATCCCTGTCCCTAATCCTATAGAGACGATTAATGTTTGTGTTTGATTGTTAGGTCGATACAGATTAGATAGTCCTTGCCTCAATACGAAACTTGCGTTTTGTGGAAGGAATTTCCTGACGCCCCAAGTGACTAATTTGGCAACACCAAACAAGATCAAAAAAGCGGCTAAAATACCTAAAGTAAATAAGCCAGAATCAAGTATAGATCCTGTCAACGAATATAAGAAACCCGTAATCGATAATATGATTAATAGATAAATCAACCAACGCAATGGATCTGAAGGTACAGGATCATCACTGATTCTTAAGGTCTTCAATGGTGTAATATTCCTTACGCTAAGTAATGGACCCAAGGCAAATAATGTAGTTATCACTACACCCATCAAAAAGCCTTTGATCATGGCACTATACGACATCGTCATATTGACTTCATAAGGTAAAAATCCTTTGAGGACAATAGGTAAGATCACTTGAATAATACTACCGATAGCGACACCTACGATGACACTCAATACACCTAATACAAATATCTGTAAGAAGTACACCATGAATGCTTCTTCTCCTCTCATCCCAAGACAACGCAATATAGCTATGCTCTGCACCTTTGTTTTGACATAGATCAGCACACTACTGGCTACACCAATACAAGCTAGTAGCAATGAAATTAATGCTACGATATTGAGAAAATTATTGAGATTAGAAAATGCTTCTTGTAGATTTTCTCTTTGATCTTCTACCGTAGTGACACGCATAGATTCATTGCGAAATCTTTCTTTTCTTTCTTCTTTCCAAGCATCTAAATCTGTATCAGATTCTACCTTATAGTAATTTTTATAATTGGCTAAACTACCAGGTTGTATCAACTCTGTAGCCGCCACTTCTGCTCCAGAAATATAGACCGAAGGAGCAAAAGAAGATCCCATATCTACACTTCCGAAAGCCGTCATCAATCGACCATGAATAGGAAATGTAACTTCACCTAACTTGATAGAATCTCCGACTTGGAGACCATATTGTAACATCATACCATCATCTACAAGAGCATATCTTCCTGTCTGATAAGTATCTGCTGCGGAGGCTGGCTCTGTCACTAGATTACCGTAATAAGGAAAGCCTCCAGACAAACCCTTGAGCCTTACGAATTGGCTTTCGGATACAGAAGGCAAGTAAGACATAGAAAACAACTCCACCTCCGAAGAAGCTTCTGTCGTTAGCGAATCCAGGGAGGCTATGAGTGACTCAGGGATTGGCTTATTGCCACCCACGGTCATATCTGCCCCAAGTAACGACTTAGATTGCGTCTCAATATCACTGACAAGATTATCGTTAAAAGAATTGATCGCCACTAAGGCTGCAACGCCTAGTACGATCGAAGACATGAAGAGCAACAATTTGGATCTGTCTTTTCTACTGTCTCGGATTGCGGTTTTGATGATTATCGGCCAATTCATATACTCGCAGCAGTTTTTAAAGATTGATCACTCACGATCTTGCCGCCTTTGAGTTTTATGATTCTATCGGTCTTATTGGCGAGTTCGAGATCATGCGTTACGATCACCAATGTAGTTTGCTTCTCTTTATTGAGATCAAAAAGTAAATTCTCTACGATCAGTCCAGTCTCTTCATCTAGATTACCTGTAGGCTCATCAGCAAATAAGATTTCTGGATCATTGCTAAATGCTCTCGCCAAAGAAACACGCTGCTGTTCTCCACCAGATAGCTGACTAGGATAATGATCATGCCTGCCACTCAGTCCCACCCTTTCGAGTAACTCTATAGCCTTAGCTCTCGCGCCTTTTGCACGTCCTTGCAGCTCAAGCGGAATCATTACATTCTCAAGCGCTGTCAAGGTGGGCAATAATTGGAAGTTTTGAAATATAAAACCCACTTTGAGGTTTCGTATTTCCGCCTTTTCGTTTTCGGTCATCTCACTGATAGGTGCACCTGCCAGTGTAAGCAATCCACTAGTAGGCTTATCCAATCCAGCACACAGTCCCAATAAGGTCGTCTTACCAGAACCAGATGGCCCTACTATTGATAAGGTCTCCCCTTTCGCCACTTGGAAATTGATATTATCCAATACCGTCAAATCTTTGTTGACGCCTTTATATATTTTGAAAATCTCTTTCGCTTCGAGAATCATAGTTATGTTTTTTAGACATTCGTGATGCCTATATTTATTTAATGTGCTTGAAATACGAGACTATCTAGACCATCTGTTTGTTACTTGCCTAGCTACAGCCTATCATTCAATCTAAGGTTTCGAATATTTTGAAACATATTTCAATGATTGATTTAGCTACATTTGCCACATACTAGAACTTATAAACATTAATTTCGTTCTAAGAATCATTAGATTAATAGATATATGATTAATAATCATAGACCAATCATCCAAAAGAAATAAATCAAACTTTATGCATAACGTGATTACTACTAATAAGGTTACACTTCTAATCGCATTAATACTCGGTCTGTCAGTATATGGCTGCAAAGATGAAAAGTCTGCGCCAAAAGCACCACAAAAGGAAGTGAAAAGCGAGGTAGCCGCAGAGAAAGTGGTGGATAACCGCAAAGTGATCTTATTCTACGGTAACAGCTTGACTGCTGGCTATGGTTTGGATGAAAACGAATCTTTCCCTTCTCGAATAGAAGATAAAATCGACTCTTTAGATCTGCCCTATACGGTAGTGAATGCAGGACTCAGTGGAGAAACCACCTCTGGAGGCCTCAAACGTATCGATTGGGTAATGAAACAAAAGGTAGATATTTTTTTCCTTGAGTTAGGCGCCAATGATATGCTTAGAGGATTACCGATAGAAGAAACTCGAAAAAATCTGGCGGAGATTATCTCTATCGTACAATCTAAAAATCCAGATGTAAAAATCGGTCTATGTGAAATGATGGCTCCACCTAATATGGGCGATGACTATGTCAATGAATTCACAAAAATATACAAAGATTTAGCTGCCACTCCTGGAGTAGAGTTCATTCCTTTTTTCCTAGAAGGCGTAGCCGGACATGAAGATCTCTTACTTAAGGATGGAAAACATCCAAATGCAAACGGCCAGAAGATCGTAGCAGAGAATATCTGGAAGTCATTAGAAAGAATGCTGTAATCCGATATACGCTACAAATAAGAAAGACATGTGAAAAAAAAGAAATTCAAGATATTATTATTCTTAAAGGTCTTTTCATTTGGCTTCCTCATTAATTGCTGTGACCATAAAATCGCCAAAGGCAGCTCCTACTAGTAATTGTGACACTGTACTTGGATTGTCTTGCGCATACATTCCGTTTACACTAAGGATCAATACTCCACTTAGCAATATTGCTAATCTCTTTCTCATTGTTTTGCTTTTACATTCCTTATCTGTCAGATAATGTTCTAATTTGATATAAATTAAATAATTTCTATATTTTAATATTAAGCGAATCATAAGAATATAAGAAAAACTACAAGTATAGTAAGCTCTATATAATTACTTTTACATTTGGTGCAATCAGTAGTTTTTATCTAGAGCATTAGAATAATATTATCTCAAAAAAAGAATTGACATTATTTATCATGAAGTATATATTATCATTGCTTGTGTTTACCACTTTTATTTCTTGCTCTAGCACTGTACGAACAGAATATGCCAATTTCACAATCCCATCAGGCTTCTCTAAAATCAAACCCAATAAAGAGTACTCAGAAATCTTAAAGCTGAAGTACAAAAATGAAATGTATATCATCGTGCAAGATGATCTAGGAGATATCGTCAAAAAAAGTAGTATTGGTAGTCTGTATACTATGAAAATGGCACATAGTATCAAGTATATGATGATGAAGACTAAGTATCAAGGTTTTAATGAATCAAAATCTAAAAGCTATACTGTTAATGGCCGAAATGTAATAGAACAAGAATTTGCCGCTAATGAAAGTATTGGAAACATATATTACCGATACTATATCGTAGAAGTCAAAGATCATTACTTAGAGGTAATTATTACTGGAAAAGCCAATATGAAAACTAAGCAACAAGCAATATGCGATGAGTTTATAGGCATGATCCAATCCAACCCTACATAAGACCTTATTATAGATTCTTACAAAATACTCTAGTTCATTTATTCCTCTAAGATTTAAATTGATGTCTTGTTAACATTACAGACACAGGCATATCTACGGTATAAAATCATCTAAAATATTCAACAAATTAATAAATGATATATATGCAAAACATAATATACGTTGAATAACATCACAAATACCAACTCTCAAATAAGAAATATTATATCCCCAACAGCCGTATTTTCAATACTAATGATTGAAAAAATATGTAACCTACTTGGCATTAGAGATCGAAAATCCGCTATATAGAGTTTTTGGGCTAACAATTATAATGCATATCATTTAGATTTATAATCATGTTATCAGAAGGAATAATTTAGCATCCTTTTAGGATGCTTTTAAAATAAATATTGTGCGCGTTGAAAAGCTCTAGGCTTTCAACACTAGTGGAATATTGAATAAAATCAATCACCACATCAAGTCTAACTATGTGCAAATAGTGCTTGTGGCATTGCCGTGGAGTTTGGTTAATTTATTTAATAACAAACTAAATTTTCATTCATGTCAGTTCAAACCTCAAAAAGAGCGTCTCTAAAGACCTACGCAAAAATTCACCGATTTCTTCAAATTTTATTATTCGTTCTACTGTGCTCATTCGCCTATCCGTCAATTGCTCAGGATACGCCAAAGGACGATAATTGTTCGATATGCACAAGCCTACATTCTTATCCACAGCTTGCAAGCCTTACTAGTGATGATGGATTACTTTCCCAATTGATATTTAATCAATTGCTAGGTACAGACTTCAACTTAACAAGCTTAAACTGGCAAGGGTTGATCCAAAACGATTTTGAGATGGAGCAATTGTTTCTAAACCTTGCAAATGATCTTGATTTGTCATCGCCCCAAGCAGTATTGCAAGAAGACATTACATTAAACCAATTATTAACGGCCTTAATTACAGTTGCTGAAAATGAAGGAACTATACTTGCACTCAATGAAATCCTTGGAGCCAATACCACCACTCAAACTTTTCAATTGGGTGAATTACTTGACATCACTACGATTGATCAAAGCTTAGCCAATATCAATTTGGATTTCTTTTCATTTTTAAATTCTGCTATACAACTTTACAATTATCAAAATGTAGTGAAAGCACCTATCGGAATAAACATTCCTGTTGTTGGTGACGTATTAATACAAGCGCAAGTCGTAGAACCACCAAGTATAGTATGCGCAGAATCTAGCACTCAAATATTCAGTGCAGGCGTTAGACTCAAACTCGATGTAGACATCGTTGATGTAGGTATTAATAGTATAGTTCCGACTACACCTTTTACATCTGCTGACGTGCAAGTACTGCTTACAGAATTAGAATTATACGTAGATGTAGCCAGAGGTCTGACAACTATTACAGCGGTCAATGGAATAGACGAAACCGTTAATATTACTGCCACTCCTGGATTGGCAAGACTATTTATTGGCTCTATAGATGACATATATTTCTATGATAGATCGAAAGATCCATTAGTCTACTTAAACCCAGGAATAATTGGATCCGTGAGAATAATAACACCCCTTACTAATGTAACTCTTGACATCACTGCAAAAGGATCTGCAGATGCTGCAAGCACAGCAAAGGATCTCAGCAATGTAAGTGTACCATTCAACTTATCACTAGGAAATAGTAGTGCAACATTATCAGAATTTGTCGATGACCTATTAACAGATACTGAAATAAATATCACAAGTAATCTTCCGATTTTACCCGTCGTAGAAGTAGTACTAGACATTGCCCTGGATAATATCGTGGGCAATGTAAGTTCACTTTTATTTGCGCAAACTGGTGTGATCCATAACATCTTAAGCTATGTGGTAGATCCTATACTCAGCAGCCTCGGAATAAAAATAGGTGAAGTGATCGTCGCTGGAAATAACCTTGTAGAGACTTGTCTTGATATGGGAGATGCACCCAATTCATACTCCACATTATTTGATACAGATGGACCAAGACATGTGATAGATGACTTACTCTACTTAGGCACTATGAAACCAGGAAGCGAACTAGATGGAAGACCAGACGGCAATGCCAATCTAGAACTAGAAGATGATGGCGTTTCCTACTTCCCATATGCAACCACTCTAGGAGAATACAGTGTCGATGTAACAGTTACTAACTTAAGTCTAGATAGCGCCCAACTTGTAGCTTGGATTGACTTTAATGGCAATGGTGTTTTTGAAAATAATTACGAAAGGTCTGTCGTAAGTAGCGAAGCCAATGTCAAAGCAGAGTACAGTGGAGTAACCACATTAACTTGGATAAATTTACCATTAAGTTCGGATCCAAATTTAAAATATTCTCGATTTAGAATAAGCTCTGATCCTTCATTCTTTGACCTATCGACCATTGCACCATCAGGATTTGCGATGGATGGTGAAGTAGAAGATTATTACATTGCTCAAAGCATATTGCCAGTTGACTTTCTGAGTTTTAATGTCAATGACTTAGGAGAAAAAATTGAAATAGTATGGCAGGTAGCTAACGAAATCAATCTAGATTATTACGCAATAGAAAAATCATACGACGGAATTAATTTTAGAAGTATTCACAGTGAAGAAGCCCATGTAGACATTAAGCAAATCCAAAAATACGAATACATTGACTACGATGATGCCAATGGAAATATTTACTACAAAATTAGGTCACTGGACTTAGATGGAACACAAAACGTAACGAACATTAGATCTATCCAAAGAGAATCAGGTTTTGACATAATTGCTGCACCTAATCCAATTCATGATCTTCTTACTCTTGATATCTTTAATGAAAATAAAAATGACGTACTTATAGAAATTCATAATGCGCAGCATCAATTGATATACTCAAACAGAAATCATTTAGAGAAAAGTACATTGAGCGTGGACATGAGCAACTACCAAAGTGGTTTCTACATTCTCACTACTACGAATCACAACAAAGTAGATAGTAAAATATTGATCAAAAGTTAAGCAGTACGCCGATCGTAAAATACAACAACACCAAAATTTATTTGCACTGACAGGGGACTAGCTATGAATATTTCTTCATAGTTAGTTCCTATTTTTTAGAAGCGTGCATTTCAATCTTTTGAATTCGATTCTACTACACTCATGACTGATAACAATACGCAGATTAGCATGAAGCAGTCATCATCATTTTGGATAACTAAACTTTTCATTTCTTAGAAACTCTTGATCTGTCAACGTCTTAAGAAAAGCAATCAACTCTACCCTTTCATCTGCACTTAGGTCTATCTTTCCACGTAACTGATCTGCGAGGTTTTCATGCTCTACCATTCCATAGCCATAATGCCTCATCACAAACTTGAGGCGACGAAAACGGCCATCATGCATATATGGGTCAGAGAATTCAATATTGCGCAGTGAAGGCACTTTAAATTTCAATGAATCCGCAACATTGCCAGTGACCATCATACGGCCGTTATCCTTGAGTGAAGGATCTACTGCTAAGCCATTATTCTGAAAAGAGTAATCTGTAAATAAAGGTTCGACATGACAAGAAGCGCATTTCGCTTTAAACTGAGCGTAGCCTTTTTGTTCTATTTCAGTAAAAGCAACACCTTCTTCTTCACGCATCACTTGATCGTATTTAGAGTTGAACGTAACAATCGTAAGTATAAATTGAGAGATCGATTTTAGGAAGTGCTCGCCTGTAGCCACATCATCGCCCCAAGCATCTTTAAAAGCAGACTTATAACTATCGTTTCTATTGAGTCTATCGATGACGAGTTTGACATCAAAATCCATCTCATCAGGATGTGCTATAGGTGCCAAGGCTTGCATATCTAAATGATTGATCGCTCCATCCCACATGAAGTAAGGACTCCAAGCAAGATTAGTCAAAGCGGATGAATTACGAGTACCTACACGATCATCTATCCCATGACTGAGATCATGATCTGTGTGCGTAAATGCGGTATATGATAAGTGACAACTCGCACAAGATATCATACTATCTCGTGAGAGAATAGGATCATAGAATATCTTACGCCCAAGAGCAATCTTAGCCTCTGTCAGAGGATTCTTAGAAAAATCATAAACAGGTTGAGGCCAACCCTCTGGCACATCGAAAGCGACTTCCATCTTAGGTGCAACCAACTGTGTACTAGCACATGCATATATCGTGATTGCGATCAGCAACAAAAGGAAGCCTTGTAGATATTTTTGATTCATACTACCTTGCAATCTTGAAAATAGACGAAGCAATCTGAGAATATTCAAGTGCTTCTTCTCCAGGACTCATAAGATTGGGTAAGTTGACAAGATCTACTTGTTGCATAAATGCATCTAGATCTATAGTGATATTGATATCTTCGGAAGTATCAACTGGCAAGGTCACCCATCGCTGAGCCGCGAATGGACCATCGTATCCACCTAAGTGATATACAAATCTATGCTTACGCGTATCACAGATAAGGCTTTGGCCTTCTACCTTAAAGAATATGTATCCTGTATTCCATGTCCAAAACATACCTTTAGTAGGATCTAGATCTCCACCCATAGCGCCAGACACACTCGTCAAGCTATCGATACCTACCATAAATCGGATAGAATCAAAATCCATTTTCGGACCAATCTCTAAAGGAAAAGTAAGCGTTTCAGATGATTCTGCATCTAACAAATGAAAACTATCACTCTCTTTCATGACAGTCACATCCTGCTTGATCAGCTCCACATTAGAGATATAGCAACGAAACAAATCGACGAGAATGTCAGTAGAATCTAGCACTACTCCAGCTTCATCATCGATATGTAGTGATGATCCCTCATAGACAGGATCAAACTTGACATGTATCAGTTTGCCGTTCTGCGCATATACAGAGACATATGCGCTTGTCATAAGGCAAAAGGTAAAAACTATTCTTTGAAACATAAGCATATACAAATATACAACTATATGAAATGGATTGATCCCATTCGACGCATCACATATACTATTAACATAAGTACATGGGCTACTCACTGATGAAGCAATCTATGTGCTTATCTTTTTTCTATTCGCCTATCACGACCTTCACAGTACGGATATTATTCCCATTAGAGATCGCAATAAAATAAGTACCAGCGTACATTGCTTCTACATCAAAATATGCCATAGTAGATCCAGTGGTAATCTTTGTAGACGCTACTCTCTTACCATTTATATCTAATAAATCTACGCTATAATCCTCGCTCACTAATCCTGTAATCTGTATTGCAATCAGATCTACCGTAGGATTAGGATATACATTGACATCTAGCTGATTAAATTCTAAATCACTCACGGCCACTTCTTCTATATATACATTGGTAGCTTCCGTGACAGTATTGACTTTTCTATTTTCACTTTCTCCATAGAAGGTTGGGCCCACTACATAAGGATACATACTATTCCAGTTTTCGTCTACCGTAGCAAAGTAAGCATACGTACCGTCTGGATATTCGGGTGTCACACAAAACCTTCCATTATGCGCATCGAGATATTCATCTTCTCCATCATGTGCTACCCATTCGTAATCTTCACGGAAGTATCCTAGAAAATATGTATCTGTATCAGGACCTACATCCACAGAAGTTCCATCCGCATGAGTAGTACGTTCTGAAATATCTCTTAATTGATATCCTGATTTAATACGTGTAATACCACCTGTACCATCAGCATTGACATAGCCATAAGCACCATAGATCGGATATCCATCATATGCAAAACCAATAAGCGGTGCATGCTCGTCAGGATTGATAGCATATAGACCTTCAGCATCATAGAGGTTACAGATATCTGATATTACTTCTATATCCATCTTAAATGCAGAAGGATTTTGATGATGATGATAATTCCCCATTGCCGGATGCGCTTTGGAACAATCAAATCCTGGCTTCTCTGCCGGTACTGCATCTCTCGTCCAATCTGTCTGAGCCATCGGACCGCCTGGACATGGAGCATTTCCTGGACCACCGCAAAGGGACTGAGTATTAGCATTCCACCCTACTCCATCTCTATAGTCAAAAAGCGAAACTCCATTGATGAAGATCCCTATGTTGCCACCTGTAGTATTTTGAGGATTAGGAGAGGGTTGAGGAAATCTTGGTATTTTATAAATAGCCTCTTGATCTGAAGCCTGAGATGGATTACCATCAGAAAATGGCCCTGTTGGGTATGCTGGAATTCCAGTAGCATGTACGTACACATAATCTTCAGAGTACTCCACTAACTGACAGTTGTATAATATATCATTATCAATAGCGGTAGAATTTCCAGCTAGATAATAAGTGCCTGTCTCTGTATCATTCTGTAACCAAGCTGTAATTACTGGATCTGACTGTGCAGCTAATTGCAAAGCGGATATAATAATCAATACACTTTGTAGAATAAAAAATTTCATTGCGTTGATGTTTCGTTATTTCTGTTAGACGTCTTTATAAGACTAATCCTTCACATTAGACACGATAATTATCACTACGTTTAATTCATTCTAAGCAAAAATCTTTCGATCTGTCTACGATGCCTAAGTATATGTACAATAGCATGTTCTATCAATTGCTCTACAGAATACATCTGTCCCCAACGAGTGATTAGCTTTTTACTATTATCCTTTTCATCTAACTCCATATTAGGATAGTCATCCATCATCTGAATGGTATCATTCATCATTTCTCTGAGTGCGTTACTATATTCCTCTCCACTATCGAATCTTACTTTTTCTCGATACTCCAATATTTCGCCTTGATGCTTTCTGATTGAAATAGCGTACGTATACCCAGACTCCACTACATGTGTCAATATAGACTGAATAGAAACACAATCCATATCTTCCGTGTCATGATCTACTATCTTCGTAAGTTCGTCTTTCTGAATTGGCTTGACTAGATCCTGCAGTTCTATTAAAGCTTTTTCATATTCGTCTAACAATGCGCCATAGGCACCTGTATCTCTATATATATTGTCCATGTATGTTGTGTTGTATTACAATTACTATTAGGCTTTAAATATACAACTGCAATACTTAAGCAGGCCAAAAATAAGAGACTTATGAAATCAATCATAGGATACACAAGATGTGTAAATAAAAAAGCTTACACCCGAAAAGGTATAAGCAAATATATCTTAATTGATTATTCGTATGGATCTAAGCAAGCACTTCGACGATACTCCAAAACCTAAAGAACAAGATTTAAATTCCCAAACAGATATTAAATGATAACTCTGATGTAAATTCCTGAATATTGTCTTTTTACTAAAGTACTGAAATCACCAGAATTATAAATAGCATTAAGGTCTTGCCTCAATTGATAACTTGCACCTATAGAGGTAGTCTTGGAC
>CALKJD010000150.1 GCA_937995755.1 uncultured Saprospiraceae bacterium
TTATTGTATCGGCTGGAGAAGTAATAGTTTTTCCTGAAAATGTCCCTCACGAATTCTGGGCCTTGGAAAAAACAGTTGATCTAGATGTACATGTGCCTGTCAGACAAGATTGGCTATCAAAGGAATTACCTGAATATTTAAAGAAAAGCAAATGAAACAATCAATAATAGCACTCGTAAGTATAATGCTTCTTTTCATAAGCTGTAAAAGCACAAACGAAAAAGAGATGAAGTCTGAGATATCTAAAACAGAAGTGCCTAAAGTTTTTACAACACAAGTACCTGAAGTTTTTGCCACTACTGATCAAGCCGTAGGAAATATTACTTATACCCATACTGGCGAGTTAGTATATAGTCATCATCCATTTTTCGCTCCTGAGAATAGAGTTATGATTATGAATACTGTCACTAAAGAATCGACTCCTTTTCCAAACAAAAAATGGAATACACCAAGAGAAAATGATGATCAATATCTGAGCAATGTATTAGGAGTTAGAAATGATAAGAATGGTGTGGTTTGGATGATAGATATGGCTCAAAGAAATGCAATCAAACCCAAGATTGTAGGTTGGAATACCAAAACCAATCAGTTGGAAAAAATCTATTATATCGATGAAGCTACTGTAAAGACTTCACAACCTAATGATATGGTTGTAGATACGAAACATGGTGTATTTATCATTGCTGATGAAGGCATTGGAAATGGCGGAGATGGAAGTACAGCTGCTTTTATCACTGTAGATATGAAAACTGGAGAAACAAGAAGATTACTAGAAGGTCATAGAACCACATTGCCAGAGAATACACCAACTATAATCAATGGGAAGCATTTAGCAGTGAATGGAACAGATTTGCTAGTGGGAAATGATGGCATCACTTCAGATAAGGATTTTGAATGGATTTACTATGGACCTTTAAACGGAACGAAAATCTATCGAATCAAAACGATAGATTTATTGAATCAAGATCTAACTGAAGCAGAACTGGATAGAAAGATAGAAACCTATTCTGAAAAGCCCAACAATGGAGGCATGAGTATGGATATGGCTGGCAACATATACCTTACCGCTCTAGAAACCAATAGTGTCTCGGTAGTACTTTCGAAAGATAAAAGCGTAAAAACAATGGTACAAGATGAAAAAATGGTTTGGCCAGATGGAGTAAGCTATAACAATGCAGATGGATATATGTATGTATCCGCTGCGCAAGTAAATCGAGGTGCTGTATTCAATAATGGTAAAAGCACAGCTACCAAACCTTTTTACATATTCAGATTTAAGCCAATAACGGCAGGCGTACCTTTTAGATAAAATATCATGAAAAATATAATATTCATTGTAGGAATAAGTATGCTCTTTGCGATGTGTAGTAATCCTACCAAAGAGAATGAAATAAACCATAAAACAACAGAAACTATGAGTAGTCAAAAATTAACAGTCGTAGCAAGAATACTGGCTAAACCAGAATCATTAGAATTAGTCAAAAGTGAACTTCTGAAATTAATTGATGTAACAAGAGCCGAAAAAGGCTGTATCAATTATGACTTGCACCAAGATAATGATAATGAAAATCTATTTCTGTTTTATGAAAACTGGGAGAGTAAAGCGCTATGGCAAACGCATATGAACAATCAACATCTTGCGGACTATATGAAAGCCACTGATGGAGCTGTAGAGGAATTTGTCCTAAATGAAATGACACATATTCAGTAGAACAATAGTTGCTTGTAAAGTATGATAGCAATAGCGGTTTGGGTGTAAGCTCAAACCGCTATTATTGTATAAAGTACTTGGCTATCGGAAAGTTATTTTCCTCAGAGACCACTATAAGGAATCGTAAAGACTTATCGCAGTTTATATATTATGAAACAGTAGATGACAAGCGCTGGCAGATCATGTCCATCCTTGGGATATAATGTGGGACGTATAAAAACATAGAAAGAGGACTGAGAAAATTGAATCACAAACGATAGAAGCAAAACAGGAAATTCTTACAACGCTGAATAACAATATACGTTCGAATATCGACACCCCTTATTGCTTGGTTGGATTGTGATAAGTTAACTATATATCTATTGGAATCAATCAGTATTAAACAAAACCATAAAATATCAGTTAGTCATGTATGCTCTATATAACCATATTCGCAATTATGACTCTCATCACTCCTACTTATACCCTATTCGACTTCAATAAAGATTCTGACATATCCAACTGGACTATCGTCAATGATGGCGTCATGGGCGGTGTATCACAAAGCGAGATGATCATCAATGACGATGGCCATGCTTTATTTACTGGTAAAGTATCTTTAGATTATAATGGAGGATTTGCATCGGTACGATATAATCCAAAGACTATAGATGTAAAAGCGTACACTACTTTGGTAATTCGCTGTAAAGGTCCAGCGAAACAATATCAAGTCAGAACCAAATCATCGACTGACGAAAGACATTCGTACATTCAATATATCGATGTCTCAGAAGAATGGAAAGAAATAGAAGTAGATATGTCTACGATGTATCCCACCTTCAGAGGTCTAAAATTAAATATGCCTAACTACCCCAAAGAAGCACTCAGCGAATTCGCGATACTGATCGGTAATAAGAAGTATGAAGAGTTTGCATTGGAGATCGATTGGATACAGTTGAGGTGAAAAGTGGATTGATTAAGTCATAATCAAATTGTTTTTTTTTATAAACCAATAGCATTATTGGCTTTCTTCATCAGATCACTTTCCAAACTACTGCGAAGGAAAGCAGGCTCACCACTAGTTTTGGTTACGATATGATATAAGGCTCTTTCGTCACCCAGTACACTTACCTCATCATAACTATCGTCAAGAGTAGTAATGATGTTACGAGTCTCTACCGTACAGTTTCCAGTGAGATCTTCGCTCCAGATATTGGTTTGCACTTCTGCCTCTACGGTAATGGTCTTAGTCACTATTGTAGCTTCTACATCTTCATAGATAGGTCTAAATGTGGTAACTCCAGATGTGTCTACGATTGTTTCTTGACCAGTTTTTATATTCCTCGTTTTCTTGTCATTATGAACACTTTCTGATGTGGTATAGGATACAAATCCATGTGAAATACTGATGTTGCAATCTGCTCCAAAATCAGCGTCTACAGGTAATGGTTTCAGAAACAATTGTGATGAATTAATGGAGTTAGATGTATAGTAAACAATTCCATTTTGGTAAGCTGCGTCAATGTCTAATGCTAGATTAGGGAAATAAGTTTGACCTTCATACTTGTCGCATTTTTTAAAACTATAATATGCATTTCTAGCTTCTATCTTTTGACCATTCCTGTCAAATGCATCAAAGTAATCATGGCCTTCATTATAATAATGCTCAACGATTTTATAATCAATGCTTTTCTTTTCTGTGCACAGTTTGTCATAAGATTCATTAAGCTGACCATCCAATTCTATATTTGCCTCACCTATACGCTCCAATACTTCAAACAAATCTGATTGGCCATCGATCCAATTTTCGACATCATGACTATTCGATTTTTTCCTAAACTCCAATAATGATTTATGTGCTATTTTTTGAGATGCCTTAAGCGCCACTTCAGAATTTATCTTGACATCCTTACCCTTTTTTATTTCTTTCATCGCCTCAGTAAACGCCCTGTCATAACTCCCTTTTTCTAAGAGTTCAGATGGAGATTTACAAGAAGCCAATAGAAGTAATAAGATTAAAGTATAATGATATTTCATAGAGTAGAGTGTAATTGGATAGTAAAATACGCTACTATGACTATCTATAAAAATGACAGCTACCCTTTTAACATAACTATAGGCTCACGAGCAAAGTCGCGAAAACAATTTTACTATGTCCTCAGAGAGGTCGCAGTCTAATAACTCTTATACCATTATAATGCACGCGACTGAAGACTTGACAACATGCTACCGAAGACGTGAAGACGTGAAATCGCGAATACTTCTCGTTTTAACGATACACATCCTTTCCTAACTTACAATCTTAATTCCACTACTAGTTCCTATCCTACTAGCGCCGGCATCGATAAAGGCTTGGGCGGTTTCTTTATCTCTGATTCCTCCTGACGCTTTGATCTTTACAGCATCTCCGACCGTATCGTGCATCAACTTAACATGATGTAAAGTAGCGCCTGCAGATCCAAATCCTGTAGACGTCTTTATATAATCAAAACCTTCTCTCATTGCCAACTGTGAGACCAATACGATCTCTTCGTCAGTGAGATAGCAAGTCTCTAAGATCAACTTAAGACATACATCTTCTGCAATGACTCTTGACATCGCTAGCTCGGCTTCTACATCTTTGATGAGTCCAGACTTAAGATATCCTACATTGAGCACCATATCTATTTCATCTGCTCCAGCATCTACTAATAGGCTAATCTCATTAAGCTTAGCGTTGAGCGTATTGCTACCCAATGGAAAGCCAGCCACTACTGCAGTCTGTACTTCGGAATCTTCTAATAGCTCCATAGCGTGATGCAAATAACAACCATTGACACATACTGCATAGAAGTTATGTTCTATGGCTTCTTGACATAGTTTGGCGATATCGCTAGTCGTAGCGTTAGGCTTGAGGTTGGTATGGTCTATATATGTATTGAGCATTGGATTGTAATTATAAGTTGAGTAGCCAAGGTAATTGTTTATTATGAATATATAGTTGCCCTTAGAATCCGAAAAATTATTATCATTAACATATGAATCTCATACCTATACAAACGGCCTCTTCTACAGATCACTTTGAAAGCATCGTAGCGCTACAGAAATTGAATGTAGCGCAAAGCCTTTCTCCAGAAGAAACTACACGAGAAGGGTTTGTGACATTACAACATACTGTAGAGATCCTAGAGCTAATGAATGTACCCTATCCACATATCATCGCTACAGATCGCAATAGCTTAGTGGGATATGCCTTAGTGACGCTCAGAGAACATATCGATGCATTGGCCTCACTACAAGATATTATAGAAGTGATCCATCGCATTACTTATGATCATAAAACATTAGCGGACTCCAAATACTTCATCATGGGACAGATATGCATCGCTAAGGCATACAGAGGTCAAGGAATATTTAAGCTCATGTATGATAGATTAGCCACGCAAATGCAAACCGAGTTTGACTACATGGTTACCATTATTTCCAATAAAAATCAAAGGTCTGTACGCGCACATGAAAAGATAGGATTTCAGACTATATACCAAGATAATGCTATTGACCGCGATTGGGTGATCGTATTAAAAGATCTCAGGTAAACCGCAATAGATGAGTACATTATGATCACTTATGCGCTTCCAACATTTAAGATCATAATAACATCCGAGAAGCGCCAAACTTCATAGGGATACAGTACCTTCGCGGCCATAAACATAAATATCTAATGCAAAAGTACTTTCTATTAGCTGTAATAAGCCTTCTGTCCATATCTACTGACGCTCAAGTATATCTATCTAAGATATATAACGACATACTGATACTAGGCCCTAATAATGTAGCGCCACACTGCGATGAGATCGCCAAGAGCTATGTAGCTGATATAGAGAACCTATACGATGTACTAGTCAAAGAGCAAGAAAACCTTAAAAGTGCTTTAGCAAAATATAATGCGATGGCAAGTCCTAGTAAAGCGCAAACCTTTACCGCCAATGAGCAAATAGCTGACATCAATCAGATAGAAGAAGAACTTACGACTCTAATGATCTTCAAAGAACTATGGCTCAAAATAGTAGACCAAACTCCTGTCAAGCTGGAGTTAGTAGATGCTATCAGAGCTGGCCAATGTGCTGAAATCAAAACCAATCATGGTACATTTCAGAACAATGACTATATGGTAACGCTAGATAAGAATATTACTAAGATTAAGATCGTAGAGCACTTCAGTATAGAATACAGAGACAGCATTCCACAATGGATCACTAAAGTCAGTGAAAACTGTGCTTCTAAAGATCCTGAAGATTGTAAAGTTTGGTGCTTTATCAATCAAGCAGGTGGCGATGTATTAGTAGATTTTACCGAAGATATGTATCGATTAGCTGATAGCAAAATAGGAAGTGAATTCAATGTGACACCTGGCGCAGATCATGCGAGTAGAGAGCTTACTATGGATCTAGATGGAGCTACGATTGATATTATCAATGTGGTGAAGTCAGACAGTAACATGCTATTGCAGATAGACGGTTTTAGTACTGTACCTTGTAAAGAGTAATTTTACCTTTCGGAGTATTACCCAAAGATATGGTCTTACTGATATCTACTAACTAGCCATGGATGTTACAATAGCACTCAGCCTAGATCGATTAGAGGAGTGTACTCATCTCAGTTGCTAATTCTTTAGCTTTCTGACCTGCTACTTCGGCAAAGTCTTCGCTATCTCCACCGGCATAGATGATTCCTCTAGAGCTATTGACCAGTAATCCGCAATGATCATTCATACCATGCTCGCTCACACCAGACAAGCTTCCACCTTGAGCACCTACACCAGGCACTAAGAAGAAGTAGTCTTCTGCTAATGCGCGTAGTCCTTTGAAATTTTCTGGATGCGTGGCACCAAGGACAAACATTAGGTTATCTGGATTACCCCACGATTGTGCTTTCTCTATGACATGCTCATGTAACGGCTTACCATTGGATATAAGATGTTGGAAATCATCACTCCCTTTGTTAGAAGTAAGACCTAATAAAATCACCCACTTATCATCAAACTCTAGAAACGGCGATACAGAGTCGATACCCATATAAGGTGCTACTGTAACCGAATCAAAATTAAAATAGGAGAAGAATGTCTCTGCGTATTTCTTAGAAGTATTTCCTATGTCTCCACGCTTGGCATCTGCTATGGTGAAGATGTTGTCAGGAATATAATCCATCGTTTTCTCTAAGCTCTCCCACCCTTTAGGGCCAAGTGCTTCGTAGAATGCGATATTGGGTTTGTAGGCTACACAATGATCTTTGGTAGCATCTATAATGGCTTTGTTGAATGCAAATACTGGATCTGGCTCAGAAAGTAAATGCTTGGGAACTCTCGCTAGGTCTGTATCCAACCCTACACAGAGATAAGATTGTTTTTTCTTGATCTCATTGTATAGTCCTGATCGATTCATTGCTTGTAGATTATAGATTTATACTACACCGTTGATGGCTGTTACTTTTGTGATTTGTGGAAGCTTCTGCTTAATGGCTTGTTCTACACCTGCTTTCATCGTCATCGCTGACATCGAGCAAAATTCACAATTACCCATCCATTTCACTTTTAGCTCCATATCGTCAGTGAGTTCTACCACTTCGATATTGCCACCATCCACGATGAGGTGTGGTCTGATCTCATCTAATGCGGCATTGATTTGATCCAATAATGGTTTATCTATGGTTACTGACATATTGCAAATTTAATCATTTGTTAGTTAGTGCGTCTCTTTTATATAAGTTCTTCTGAGAATTCATGTTATGAAGCATACCGCAGTACGGACAGATAAAGGTTTTCAGCTGATTTCAATACATTACAAAAATCCTTTCTACTTCATATTTGAATTGACTAATTAACCATTTTTACGACTGTAGTCGCTTCTTTTTCTTTGTTTCGCTTATCTACTTGCTTTACCAGATTTTCTGCTGCGGTTACGAAGTATTTACGAGCTGGATGATCCATCTGTGCGATAATCGGATTTCCTTGATCTCCACCTTCTCTAACTGCTTGTATTAGCGGAATCTGCCCTACTAATTCAGTTTTAGCTAGTTCAGCGAGTTTCTTTCCTCCTCCTTCGCCAAATATCATGTATTTGTTATCAGGAAGTTCGGCTGGCGTAAACCAAGCCATATTCTCTACTACGCCTACGATAGGTACTTTCACGTTATCCAATTGGAACATGTTCATCGCCTTTACCGCGTCTATTACAGCCACTTCTTGAGGTGTAGTCACCATCAGTACTCCAGTTACTGGTATCGTCTGTACTAGTGTAAGTTGTATATCTCCAGTCCCAGGCGGTAGATCTATCACTAGGAAGTCTAACTCTGGCCATAGACAATCATTGATAAACTGCTTGATGATACCACCTAACCTAGGCCCTCTCAATACTACAGCTTGCTCAGGCTCTATGATGAAACCGATAGAAATAGTATGAATACCATGTGCTTCTAGCGGTTCTAATTTATTCTGACCGTACAACAGCTTCACCTTGGGACGTTGCCCTTGTAGGCCTAGCATAGTAGGAATCGACGGTCCATAAAGATCTGCATCGATTAATCCCACCTTATATCCTTGTTGCGCTAATCCTAATGCCATGTTGACACTTACGGTAGACTTACCTACACCACCTTTACCGGATGCTACGGCGATTACATTCTTGATCTGATTAAGTGTATTGGTTTTTCCTGGCGTAGCACCTTGCTGAGGTACGATGTGGATATTGACATCCGCCTTAGGATATACCGCATTAATAGCTCCGATACAGGCAAAGTTAAGCTGCGATTTGATGTTAGCATCTAGATTTGGCACCTTGATACTGAAATTAACTACATCTCCTTTAATACTCAGCCCTTCCACCATTTTCATGGAAACGATGTCTTGCCCTGTTACAGGATCCATCACTGTACGAAGTATATCTACTATCTTATTATTGTCTATCATGTGTTGTATAGCCTCAATAAGGCTTTTATTTATCTATGTGCAAAAGTAGGCTTTCGACCTCTCTTATTTTCATTTCACACACTCAATTTAATCCTTAGAATGATGTAACGTATATAGCGTCACAGAGGTTCACCAATACATCCAAGTAGATCATGAATGTATGGACTTTGATTCAGGCGCTACATATCCCATTGATCTTTAACTTTGATCAGGCTCACAAGGTCAATATCTTACACATTATGTATATCTTTGTCACAGCAAAGATTAATTCCATATATGCAGGTCCACAGAGATCCAAACAACTTACCCAAATTTAAGAATCCAGTCGTTACGATTGGTTCTTTTGACGGTGTGCATCGTGCGCATCTCAAGATCCTAGATCGTGTACTTAGCCTAGCCGATGAGATAGATGGAGAGAGTATCTTAGTTACCTTCCATCCACATCCACGAAAGATCATCTTTCCCAAAGACAATACGCTACAGCTACTCAATACACTAGAAGAGAAGATATTTATACTCAATAGTATAGGTATAGATCATTTAATTATCGTTCCCTTCTCGGTAGAGTTTAGCCAACAAGATCCAAGAGAGTACATCGAAAAGTTTTTGATCGCCAAATTTGACCCTAGTTATATCGTAATAGGATATGACCATCGATTTGGCCTCAATCGTGGAGGCAACATAGATTTGCTAAAGCAATACAAAGAAAGATTTAAGATCATACAGATCCAACGTCAAGATCTAGAAGACATCACTATCAGTTCGACCAAGATTCGTAATGCCTTGAATAAGGGTGATATCGATACGGCTAACAGCTATCTAATAAGACCATATATCATCAAAGGAAAAGTGATGCATGGTGATAAGATCGGTAAGTCTATCGGCTATCCAACTGCCAATGTCGGTGTACATGATAAGGACAAGCTGATTCCTAAAGAAGGGATCTACGCTTGCTATGTGGTCATAGACGATGCGAGGTATCAAGGTATGCTATACATCGGTACAAGGCCGTCGCTAAAATCCAATGGTAAAATAGAGAAGCGAATAGAGGTTAATATATTTGAATTTGAAGATGAAATATATGATCAAGACATCAGACTTGAGCTAATTAGCTATATCCGAGATGATGAAAAGTTTGATAATATGCAATTGCTTTCTGCGCAACTCTTTAAAGATGAAAAAGCAGCCAGATCCATATTTGATATACAGCAAAGGGAAGATGAAGTAGTAGAATCTTCTAACTGTACAGTAGCTATTCTCAATTATAATGGAGAGCATTATCTTGAGTCCTACTTACCCTCTGTACTCTACAGTAGCGCCGCGTTAACCAATTATGCAGTCATCGACAATGCGAGTACAGATGATTCTATACAATATTTAGAAGATTGGCACCCTGAGGTGGAAATAGTTAATCTTACTAAGAATTATGGATTTGCTGAAGGCTATAATAAAGGTCTTAAGAATATCAATACCAAATATACTGTAATACTGAATAGCGATGTAGTCGTGCAAGCGAACTGGTTAGATCCCATATTAAAATTGATGAATGCCGATAAGGAAATCGGAATCGTACAACCTAAAATATTAGCGCTAGAAAAAAGAAACGAATTTGAATATGCTGGAGCCGCTGGAGGATGGATGGATACATTAGGCTATCCATTTTGTAGAGGTAGAATATTCGATACCGTCGAAGAAGATAAAGGCCAATACGATACTACGGAGGAAGTGTTTTGGGCAAGTGGTGCGGCTATGGTCGTACGCACAGAACTATTCAAAGTTTTAGGTGGTTTTGACAAAGACTATTTTGCACATATGGAAGAAATAGACTTTTGCTGGAGAGCCAAACGTGCGGGTCACAAAGTAGTGGTCTGTACAGAAAGTATAGTCTATCATCTCGGTGGAGGGACTTTGGATTATGGCAATCCACGCAAGACGTTTCTCAACTTCAGAAACAATCTTAATACGATGCTCAAGAATGAAAATGCTGGAGCATTATTATGGAAGTTTCCAACGAGATTAGTACTAGATGGAATCGCAGGACTCAAATTTTTATTATCCAATAACGGTAGCTCCACTATTGCGATTCTAAAATCACACCTTGCGGTATACGCAGCCATGGCACATACATTTAGAAAACGTGCTTTATACAATAGATTAATCAAAGAGAATAGAATAAACCACAAGTCTGATAGTGGAAGATACAGCGGTTCTATATTAATAGCTTATTATCTCAAAGGGCGTAAGCATTTCAGTGAGATAATTAATCAATCAACACAACTTTCTTGATACAATCAAGAGCCAATTATATATGAAAAAAGATCACGAAATAGTATTCGAAGACGAGCATATTGTAGTAGTTAATAAATCAGCAGGCTTACTAACTATTCCAGATAGATATCAACATGACAAGCGTAACTTATCCAGTTTGATGATAGAGCGTTATGGTGAGATATTCGTCGTACACCGTATTGACAGAGAGACTAGTGGTCTCATCATGTTTGCTAAAGATGCCGAGACACACAAAGCTTTATCTGAAGCTTTTGAAGACAAGAAAATAGATAAAACGTACTTAGCTATTGTCAATGGTACTCCTACTCCACCTGAAGGAAGAATAGAGACTTTCTTAGTGAAATCTGAAACGGAGAGAAGTAAAATTATCGTTTTCAAAAAAGGTAAATGGTCTATCACAGATTATAAAGTGCTAGAGAGTTACGACCGTAAGTATAGCTTAGTAGAAGTAAAAATTCTAACTGGACGTACACACCAGATTCGTGTACATATGAAGCATATCGGCAATCCACTTCTTGTAGATAGTAAGTATGGTGGCAAAGAAGAATTTAAACTTTCTGAAATCAAGAGACGTAAATTTAGATTAGGTAAAGATGAGGAAGAAAGACCTCTAATAACACGACACACACTGCATGCTGCTAAGTTAGGCTTCGACCATCCTATCACTGGTGAGCGCATGGATTTTGAAGTGCCATTACCTAAAGATATGAAGGCTGTGGTGAATCAGATGAGGAAAGTAGTGGGTGTTGTTGAGTAATTTAATAATAGAAGAATGCGTAATTATATTTTAACAACACTTACATTAATC
>CALKJD010000151.1 GCA_937995755.1 uncultured Saprospiraceae bacterium
TGTGTGATCCTGGAGGGTAAGTTCCGCTTGCATCATTTGTATTTCCTGTAAGGTCAATAGAACCATTATTATCATAATCTACAGTGTAAGTGTACTTGAGCTGTTGGCTAGGAGTACAATCATCTTCTGCTTCTACTGTAATAGTAACTGCAGCATCACATGCATCGTCAGGTGCTACCACAGATTGGTTAGCGCAAGATGAAGTGAATGTTGGTGCTTCAGAATTGATGACAGTAATTTTTTGCTTGTGTGTATAGAAATCTCCTGAAGCTATATTATCAGAACATTCATCTACTATTCTCCAAGTTCTTAAAATCTTGAAACAGAACTCATCTTCTATTGTGAATATTTGATCTTCTTCAGATTTTGCAATTGATGCGCAAGCATCATTAGACAGGATTGGTAATCCAGTATTTTCTGAATCTAAGTCACCCATATCACAGCTAGATACAGTAATATCTGCTGGCCAAGTAATGTCAGATTCTGAGAATGGATTAGGGTTTGTAATAGTTACTAACTGAGTACAAGATGCAGTACGTCCTTGAGGATCAGTTACTCTAAATCTTTTTCTTACTGTACCTACTCCACATGCGTTTAAGTTAGGAGTATATCCTAAAAACTCAACTGTCACTCCACAGTTATCATCGGCTGTAGCCATACCTCCAGTAAGACTCATATCTGTATAATCATCACCACAAGTTAGTGTTACAGGATCTGGACAAGTGATACTAGGAGCATATTTATCTTGAACATTTACGTTAGCCACACATTCGTTGACATTTCCATCTGCGTCAGTCACTTGAAGCACTACTAGTATTGGACTATTAGCTATATCATCACAACAAAGGTGTACATACTCTCCAAACTGTGTATCTTCAGGATGACCACATGGTGCATCATATCTTCTGATTGCAAGAGTTACATCACTACAGTTATCAAAACTAAAATCATCCACAGAAGTTGCATAGATTTTACCTGATCCATTATCATCTAATGATACAATAGAGTACCCTTCGCAAATTGCATTAGGAGCTTCTTGATCGCTCACAAATACTTCAGTGAAACATTGTGTTGCATTTCCACAAGCATCTGTAATAGTATATACTATCCACGAAGTATCTTGAGGAAGTCCTGTAATTTCATATTGACCATTGCTTAGTCTAGTTACATTTTCGTAGCTAGGGTTAACAAATGGATCTCCATTTTCATCTCTTACTTTATATCCTACGATATAATCCCATTCACTACATTCTGAAGCTGGCACTATCGGCGCAGGTACTACATATGTACCCGTACACATTCCTTCGTCCGTAGATATATTATCCACAAAATCAGGTTGAGCAGTACACATCGGAGGATCATTATCGATCACTTTTATTATCTGATTATCTGTACGTTCTTGTCCAGTACACCAATCGATTACTACCCATTGTCTAAGTACTTTTTGCCCAGCTCCACATACTTCGAATGTTACATCTGTGTAGTAAAATTGGATATTAGGACAAGAGATATTAGATGGGAAACCAGTATATGAAGGTGAAGGTGTTCCATCATCATTTGTAGGAAACACAGTTCCACAAGTTATCATTGGTTTTTCATCTCCATCATAACTAAGAGGAAAATCTACATCCGCTAAATCAGCTCTTTCTATAGAAATCATCTGAGTACAAGTGGCTTTATTACCTCTTGCATCACTTACTTCATAAGTACGAGTAATGATACGACCAAAGTCGTCACTACATGGAAGATCTTCTATACTGTCACTAGATGTAACGCTTAATGGTCCACCACATGCATCAGACATCTGAGGCTGAGCGACAGCATTTACATTGGCATCACAGGCGATAGTCACATCTTCGCAAATTACGACTGGTGCTAACTTATCTTCTACAGTAATCAAACCCCAACAAGAGTTATCGCATCCGTTAAGGGTTACACTTGCCTGAATAGTCATCCCTAAATGCGCTGCAGTCACAGTGTTAGTTCCTAGTGAGTTACCAGAAAGGTCAAATAACTCAACAGTATATGCATCCGAACTATATGCTGGACTTTCTAGCATCATATCAGGAGTCACCTCTGCTTGACAAGCATCATCTAGTGAAACTTGTAGCCCATCATTACAAGCCATAGTAACATTACAGTCTACTTGAGCTGAAGCTACATAGGCAAATGACATTAATAGAGCCATGATCAGGTATGCCTTCCTAGCGATAACGCAGGTAAGACTTCCTAGGTTTAGTATTGCTCTTTTCATTTTTTTAATTTTTTAATTGTCTTTGATCACTTTATCTAACGTTAGATTTCCTAGAAGGAAATAGTCATCGCATTTGATACTTTGATCTTTTTTAATGTTTGTGTTTCAACCCATGCGCATTGTCGAACGACATCGATTGAGTTTTAATATTCAATATATAATTGTGAGGATAAGAAGCACGCGTCAGCGAACTAACGCGTGCTGTCATCATCCTATTAAAACCGTTATTTTATTACTATCATTTTTTTGCTAGCACTATGAGTTTTTGTGTCTAGTTGATAATAGAGAATGCCCTGAGCATCGATATTTTTTATATCTAGTTCGATCTGATTGTATCCTTTTTGGAATTCGTCTTGGTGCTCTAGGAGCAACCTTCCAGTGTAATCGAATACTTTCAGAGAAGCATAGCCTGCTGTAGGCAGCGTAAATGAAATCGTCGTATTATTATCAAATGGATTCGGTGCATTTTGCATTAAGTGGAATCCTACCTCTTGTGCAATACCGTTTCTATTTTCTATCTCTAAGCTCATATTCTGAGCCTTGATTTGACCTGCATCTTCTACATAGATCTCAGCAGAAAGTGTACGCTCTCCTAGCGTAAATATGTCAGCAACTTGTGCGTTTTCATTAGCTACGAAAGTTAACTCTAAGAGCAGCTCTTCTGCTGATAAGTCTACTGCTGTTGCCTGATCATATGCTATACTGATCTGTCCTCTATGTGCTTGAGATAAGCCTAGGTTAGCATCAGTCAATCTTATGTTATCTGATCCTGCGTAACCAGCGAATGATACTTTGTCTGCATCAAATTCGATAGTCATCTGTAATCCGTAAGTACTTACTTCTACTGCAGTCGTTAATGGTAATGTGAATGTCTGACCAGCTACTAATTTTGCATCAGTAGTCTTTATAGTGAATGTACTACGTGTTTCAACTTCTTCATTTCCATTTGCATTGGTTTGGTACGTACCGTTTACATCTCCGATTTTCACACCGATGAAGTTAGCAGCAACCATATTTTCTTCAAGATGATCTAATTCAATCTTCTCAGCGAATGGGAATGGATCAAGAGCATCAAAGAATTCTTGTTCTGCGTCCACAAATCTCCATGAAGAGTTATTAGGTAGTTCGTCGTATACACCTAGTACAAGCTTTCGTAACTGTACGATATCCGATGCAGATACTGACTCTGAACCATTGATATCTGCTGCGATCACTTTATAAGGAGAATCTAAATCAGCTAGTCCTAATATGTGTCTCTGGATCAATACTAAATCTAATGTAGATACACCTTCTAGGTAACTAGTATTTCTGTTAGGCTCTAGATAGTAATCATTGTATATTGCTAGATCTGCGAATGCATATGCACCGATTTCATCTGTCATATCGTATGTAGGAGTTTCTGAAGTCATATCCATGATCATCACTTCTACTTCACTAAGATCACTTTGATCTTCAGTATATACATTACCACTTACTTCAGCTCTGTTTTCTGCCTCGAAACCACATACTCCAAAGTTGTCTTGTAACTTAAGTACAGATGTACAGAAATCAGAATTACCTTCTGTGTCGATTACGAAAATCATGATATCCAATTCCGTAATTTCACTTGTCAGACTATCACAGTTGTATGATCTAGAAAACTGTGTTCCTGCAGCATCGAAAGCTACAATTACATCATCATTTCCAATACATTCATCATAACTACCGTTATCAAAATCAGAAGCCCAGATTTCTGCGATTCCATCTTCGTTCAGTGTAGTTACCACTTCTCCTAGACAGTAAGGAGTTGGTGCTTTTTGATCTTTAACTGTTACGAGTTGATCACAACTTGTAGTATTATCACATTCATCAGTAGCAAAGAAAGTTACTTTATGAGTACCATAATCAACTGTTCTATCCACGCTATTTCCATTTCCTGTAATATCTACAGTTCCATCATTATTTAAATCTATTTCATAATTGTAAACTATATCTTGCTGCTCACAATCATCTTCTGCAAGTGCGCTTAACTGTACTCTTGCTACACAGTCTCCTAACTGAGTCACCTCTAGATTTTCTGCATTACATCCATTGACGAATATTGGTGCATTAGTGTTTCTTACAGAGATCGTTTGTGTAAAAGTAAATTGTCCACTGTTTACTACATTTGGATCAAATTGACATTCGTCAAATACTGTCCATGTACGCAATACTTTAAAGCAGAAACCTTCAACCCATTGGAAAACTATATCTTCATAATCCACTGCTATTTGAGCACAAGGATCAGCAGTAATCACAGGTACGCTGTTAGCTGTCGGCAACATTTCTGGTGCTATACCCGAACCAGGACAACCGTTGTTAGTCACATAGTTATTAGGCCAGTTAATTCTACTCTCATTGAATGGAGATAAAGATTTAACAGTAATTACTTGTTGGCAAGTAACTTCGTTTCCTGCTTCATCAGATGCTACGAATCTTCTAGTGATTGTACCACTTCCACAGCTTGTAAAGTTTTCGATTGGTGCTAGTTCCATAATAGAAACACCACAATTATCCGTAGCTGTCGGAGATCCGAAAATGCTATAATTCGTTAGATTACTTTCACAATCTACTGTTCTATTTTCTGGGCAGAAAGTAAATACTGGTGCTTTATTATCTTGCACTTCTACCTCTACCATACATTCGTTTTGATTTCCTGCTAAATCAGTTACTCTCATACGAACCATTACAATGTTACCTACATCTTCGCAACAGAATTTCACTTCGTCTCCGAATACGCTAGTCTCACCACATGCAGAATTTTCCATTCTACGTACTTCTATTTTATCTAATCCACATGGATCCCAACTTCCATCATCAAACGCATTGGCCCCAGCATAAGCTGTACCCTCTTCAGTCAATCCAACAAAAGTATGTAAGTTACAAACTGGTATAGGCTGCTCGTCATCAACGATTTCTACTTCAGTATTAGCCTCAGTCATATTATCACAAGCATCCATGACACGATATACGATCCATACAGAATCACCAGTAACTTCAGTAATAGTATATGTACCATCACTATTTCTCACTACACCATCAGAAATTGCATTTGTAAAAGGATCTCCTGATTCATCTCTTAACTTGTAGAGTACTACATAATCCCATCCACTACATTCAGATTCGTTAACGAAAGGTGCTGGTACATTGATAGATGCAGAGCAAGACAATTCGTTAGTAAATGCCTGAAATTCTGCAGGAGCGACAACGATTGGTGGCACATTATCTTGAACAGTGATAATCTGTATATGAACTCTTGGTAACTCTTCATCACATAGATTGGTTACTTCCCATCTTCTTCTTATTTTATAAGATGTCTCTCCACATTCATCGATTTGCGTATCTGTATATTGAACCTCTACATTCATGCAGAATGTTCCTTCTGGACGTCCAGTGAAATCAGGATCTGGATAACCATTATCTAACCTTGGGAAATCTTCACAAGGATCTAAAGAAGGTTTCTCACCTATTGCATCATCATAACTTTCTGGAAATACGATATCATCTAATGAACCTCTTGTGACAGATATGTTTTGTTCACATCTAGAGCTATTACCTGATATATCAGTAGCAATCCAGCTACGTACAATAGTAGATCCATATTCTCCTTCACATAAGTTAGACATTACCACATCGCTATAAGCAAGTACAACATCACTACAACCATCAAATCCAGATACTGTATACGTATTAGGAGTACCTGTTACTGGTACAACTGTGGCTGTATTACCAACAGGAAAACCGATAGATTCCGGAGAAGTATCTTCGTTACATTCAACTATCAAATCGTCACCACAATCTAAAGATGGTATTGACTTATCTTCGATAGTAATGAATCCCCAACAAGAGTTACCGCTACACTCATGTATAACAGCTACTTGCAATTGCTTATTGATATATTCCATTCCGATCACATCACCTACTAGCAATGTATCCATTTCCATATCTGTAATTTCTATTTGATATGCCTCTGATATTTGCTCCATGTCTTCTAAGAACATATCTGGAGTTACCGTAAGCGTACAAGTACCATTGATAGAAAGATTCACATTATTATTACAAGCTAGATTTGGCGATTCGCCAGTAGCTACATAAATTTCAGATTGTTCACCGAAATCACAGAAGCCACTGTTCTGACCGTCAAAAGTCATCGCTTCTCCTTCTACAGATAATAAGTGGCTACCTTCAGTACCATTCCAATCTACATTGATGGTGTTAGATCCTTGTCCACTTACTATAGTACCTCCAGAAGCAAGGCTCCAATTGATATCTACAATTCTATTAGGCTGTATATCTACTGAATACGATACTGCACCAGACTCATCCTCAGCACACTGAGCGATATCACCTAGTATACGTGCATCAGGATAGCTACATGGTTTCGTAGTAGAGTTATAAAGAAACTCCTCCGTACCATTACTAAATACAATGCTATACAATGTACTCTCTATCCTACGACCAGCTATTCTATATTGCCCTGGTTGTACTTCAGGAACCACTGTACCTGATGGATAGTACGTTGGGGCCTCAGGTGGGTCGACAGAGTCAACATCATAAAATCCATCTGCAGACACAATCGTCCATGGCTCTCCTGCGGGTGCTCCAATAATAATAGTTTCATGAAACTGGCCATTCCCAGGTTCAGTGGAGTTTTCCAAGCATACGCATTCTATTGAGCTAAACGCTGGTGCTTGAGCAAGTAAATCGGACGCGCCTATAAAAATCATAAGCATAGTCATCATCACATACTTCCACATGGGGTTGCCATCATTAGGCGTTCTGTGTGTAAGTAATCGTTCTTTCATCGATCTCGGTTTTAGTAAAATTCGTTTCTGCCCTTTTAATTAAATTGTCTAGCATATTAGGATGAGCAAAGTTCTCCGTATATGCCTTAAGCTAAATGTGTGTGTTTTGTGTATAAGTCAATAGCCCAATGTTTGAGAGCTATCTAGAGAATTGAGTATATCTTGGAATCCTTTGATCAAAGACAGACTTTCCTCTCGTCTGATGACTAAGACCAAATTTGTATCCAAAAAGGCTTTCATATTACAACTGTGAATAATGTGTTTTCACATTACATTTTATCATCATCTATAAGGATCTAATAGACAATCAAAAAGCAGTAATTTAATTTGAATTATTTTTTTAGTCAAAAGCTGATATTTTTTCACAAATACCTTGACTGAAGTACAATAGGCTCTATTTTAAAGAGAAAAACAGAGGAAGGAGACTATTGCCCAACACATCATAAATGACCATCTAGATCTATCGTGTCAAAAGCGTGTATTAAAAGCAATTGATGATTTAAACCACCTATTATAGGGTCAAATACTGATTGACTTAGGTAATATTTTTATGGAAAATAAAGGAATTAGGACCCATTCTTCATGATGGTCTACAAAAGGGATCAGGTTATGCTGATCCATAGAGACTGCAATCAGTTAAATTCAGTTAAATTATACTTAAACCAAGGATTCTCGGCGTTAATAGCTTGTAAAATCGGTTGTGTAATTATAATTTAGTACCTCAGTAAAGTAGAGTTGTATATATTGCAGACTACAGCTTAGAGTTCATAAAATAAGTATATAAAACAATTGATGATACGAATCATATACATAATAGCGAGCATAATAATCAGTGTAAGTGTAACTCACGCTCAAGATGAGATACAATGGCTTACTTGGGAGGAAATGCAAGTTATGCAAAAGAGAGAGCCTCGTAAGGTCTTAGTAGATGTATATACAGACTGGTGTGGCTGGTGTAAACGCATGGATAAGAATACATTCCAAAAAGCGGATATTGCTCGGTATGTCAACAATAACTACTATGCAGTAAAGTTTGATGCGGAATATAAGGATGATATAACTTTCAACGGCGTCAGCTATTCTTTTGTAAAATCAGGTCGCAAAGGTCATCACGAGTTAGCTGCATTGATCCTCAAAGGTAGATTAAGCTTTCCAACAGTAGTATTTTTAGATGAAGGTATGAGTGTGATACAGCCTATTCCAGGATATCAAGATCCTAAAAGTATGGAGCTTATAGTAACTTACTTTGCAAGAGACTATTACAAAGATACACCATGGAAGACCTACACTACCATGTACAATAGCAATCTTATACATGATGCAGGGTTCTAAGCACAAGTATCCATAAAGAATATATGAAAGCCTGATTATCTCTGATGATCAGGCTTTCTTTTTATACTAAATCTTGATTACTGGCCCCATTTAACATACTTAGCTTTTTAACCCCATCTCGGAGATGAAAAGCTACATTAGGATCTAAAAAATAAAGCCTCATACCAAATTAATGGTACGAGGCTTTCCAAAGTATATTATAAGCACTATTCTAAAGTCCCTTTGTCATCTTTTCTGGCTTAACCCATTGGTCATATTCCTTCTCTGTTAGTAGCCCTAGATCTAGCGCTGCTTGCTTGAGAGTTGTACCTTCTTTATGAGCTTTCTTTGCGATTGATGCTGCATTATCATATCCAATCTTAGTGTTTAGTGCCGTTACGAGCATAAGACTGTTATTAAGGTTCGCTTCTATATTTTCATAGTTTGGCTCTAATCCTTCTGCACAGTTATCGTTAAAGCTTGTACAAGCATCACCGATCAACCTCGCTGACATCAAGAAATTATATATCATCATCGGCTTGAACACATTCAATTCGAAATGCCCATTCATACCACCGATATTGATGGCTACATCATTACCCATTACTTGAGCCATAGCCATTGTTAATGCTTCTGACTGCGTAGGATTTACTTTTCCTGGCATTATAGATGATCCTGGCTCATTCGCTGGGATATTAAGTTCACCGATTCCACATCTTGGACCAGATGCTAACATTCGGATGTCATTTCCTATTTTCATAAGAGAGACTGCTACTGTTTTTAATGCGCCATGTGTCTCTACAATAGCATCATGTGCAGCTAATCCTTCAAACTTGTTAGTACCCGTTACAAATGGAAGTCCTGTAATATTGGCTATTTCTTTCGCCACTTTTTTAGCGTAACCTCTAGGTGTATTGAGACCAGTACCTACTGCTGTACCTCCAAGCGCAAGCTCTGACAAATGTGCTAGAGTATGCTCTATAGCTCTGATACCATGCTCTATTTGCGATGCGTATCCAGATAGCTCTTGACCAAGAGTCAAAGGTGTAGCATCCATAAAGTGCGTTCTTCCTATTTTCACCACTTTCATATACTCCACTGATTTAGCGTGAAGTGTATTTCTAAGTTTCTTAAGTCCAGGAATCGTTACATCTACTATCATCTGATATGCTGCGATGTGCATCGCAGTCGGAAATGTATCATTAGATGATTGTGATTTATTTACATCATCATTAGGATGTAGCGCTTTTTTATCATCAGTAAGACTCCCCTTCTTAATTACGTGACCTCTATTAGCGATTACTTCGTTGACATTCATATTAGACTGTGTTCCGCTACCTGTCTGCCAAACTACTAATGGAAATTGATCATCTAATTTTCCATCAATGATCTCTTTACAAACTTTCTCTATCAGAGTTGCTTTCGTCTTTGGTAATACACCCAATCCTGCATTAGTTCTTGCTGCAGCCATCTTGAGCACACCAAAAGCTTTGATCACTTCGATAGGCATACGCTGACCTCCGATCTTAAAGTTTTCTGTAGATCTTTGAGTTTGCGGTCCATAGTACGCATCTGCTGGTACTTTGATATATCCTATGCTGTCTTTCTCCTTTCTAAATTTTGCCATTGTATTTTATTGTATTAGAATACAAATGTAAGGATATCAGCCGTTTCCTCATTACATCATTGTCCTAAATAACAATTAAGTTAATTCAGAGCGATTCTTGATGATTCCTCTCATCACTTTACTTTAAAAAGCCTATCCTTATCTTCTGTAATAGATTTCTTAGAAGTAAAGATTAATTTCATGAAAAATAATTTCCTATTCTTGGCTATGTGTTTAGCATCTCTATGTAGCGCACAATCCTTACTTATAGATTTTGAATCCAACATCACCACTACTGATTTTATTGATTTTGATGGAGGGATGGCAACTGTCATAAATAACCCACATTCCAATGGAATCAACACGAGTAACACTGTCGCTCAAATCATTAGAAATGGTGGAGAAATTTGGGCTGGAAGTAAGATCAACCTTACTAACAATTTAAATTTTTCAACAGATAATATTATTGCAATGAAAGTCTTTACTACAGCTCCAATAGGAACCGTTGTCAAATTTAAACTTGAAGGTAATGGAAGTGTAGAGAGAGATGCAACTACTACCACCACTAATCAATGGGAAGAACTATCGTGGGATTTTACTGGCACGACTTCCGATTTCAATTCTGTAGTATTCATGTTTGACTTTGGTAGTATTGGCAATGGTACAGAGTCCTCTACATTTCTGTTTGATGATGTGCAGCAAATCTTTGGAGGTATACAGATCGACTTTCCTGTTGACTTTGAAGGCAATGAAATTAATTATGCTGTAACAGACTTTGGTGGCAATGTATCTAGTCGAGTATTAGATCCTGAAAATGCAAACAATCATGTTATCCAATCTATTAAAACCAATGAAGCGGCCACTTGGGCTGGCACCACAATAGGTACTCCTGCAGGTTTTGCCACTGATCTACCATTGACGCTTACTGAATCTAAGATGACCGTAAGAGTTTGGTCTCCGGCTGCTGGAGTACCTATTAGGCTTAAGGTGGAAGATTCAAATGATCCCACACATACTTGCGAAACAGAAACAAAAACAACCGTTGCAGGCTGGGAAATGCTAGAGTTCGACTTCAACAATCAAGCGCCTGGAACAGAACTATTAAGCGTTGGATTACAAATGGGTTGGACTTTTAATATGGCTTCTATATTTTTCAACTTTGACACCCCAGGAGGTGAAGCTGGCGAGCAAACATATTACTTCGATGATGTTACTTTTGGAAGTCAACCGTTGAGTACTTTCAATATTGACGAATTGGACATTGACGTCTCACCTAATCCAAGTTATGATATATGGAGAGTTCATTCATCTATGACTACTATCACTCAAGTAGAAATCTGGAATATGAACGGCACCCTTCTTGACAAGTATAGTGTAGATGAAAATAGTTTAGAAGTTTCATCAGATAAATATCTACCAGGAATGTATCTTGCTAAGATAAGTACAGAACGAGGAACAGGAATATTGAGATTAATAAAGAGTCATTAATCTAGCTAATCACTAGGGAGCGTGTTAATACTCCACCATATACTTCCTCAATTTAATTCCGGTATCTAACTCCATTTTTTTACGCAATCTATATCTACCGATCTCCACTCCTCTTACCGAAATACCTAATAAGGGTGCGATCTCTTTCGTAGAGAGGCTCATGCGCAGATAGGCTGCCATTTTCTGATCTTTACGAGTCAGTTGTGGGTATTGTGATTTTAATCTTTTGAGAAAATCAGAATGCACTTGATCAAAATGCAAGCTAAAGCTTTCCCAATCATCTTCTAATCTTTCATCATCCGACAATACAGATATCACTTTTTTCAATTCTTTTTTAGCTTCAGGATCTTTGACCTTTTTACGTACATTTTCTATTTCTGTACGAATTTTTTTGATCGTTTCATTTTTTTGCACAAGGTGAAGCGTAGACGATGCTAGTTGCGCATTTTTATGCGTAATCTCTGTTTCTAATTGCTGTGTCTTTAAAGCTTTTATCTCTTCTTCGGACTGCTGCTTTGCGAGTTGCAGTTCTTTAGTTTCTATCTTATACTTCTTACGAGGCACAAAATAAAGCAATAGAAATCCACTCATAAACGCCAAAGTATAAAACAACTTCGCTAAGGTAGAAAGGTACCAAGGCGCTTTGATTTTAAACCGATACGCCTTAGGTTGAGAAAGCCTTCCGTACATATCAGAAGTCTGCACCTCAAACACATATGAACCATGAGACAGGTTATTATATTCTTTACTGATCTCACTTGTCCAATCTGACCATTCATCATCTAATCCTTTTAGTCTATATCTAAATTTTGATCGTGTATTATGATTGGAGCTATTAAATAAAAATCTGATCGCATTCTCATGAGAAAGTAATTCAACATCTTCTGTAGGGATAGTACCATAGCCAGAGTGAAGAATATGGTTATCTGCTTTGGCTAATCTGACTTCATGAATCTGTGCAGTGGGCGCGATATTGACACCATTACTAGCACTATTATATAAGATCACTCCTTTGTCCGTACATACAAGTATTCTCGTTGAATCCAATTCGTACAAGGTTTCGAATCCCCCCACAAATACATCATTGAGTTCAGGGTAGATATTTTTGATTGTGTCCTGATTATCTTCATCAATGCTGAAGTAGCCGACTTCATGTTCAGCGATATAGTATCCTTCGTCCATTAATCTTCGAACATTGTGATCATTGGCACCGATTACACGATAACTCATATCTTCTCTAAATACATTATCTGCTCTGTCAAAAGCATATACTCCTGTACTCGAGGCTACTGTAGGTATTCCATCTATATCGAATATATAATTACTTAATCCGGAAGGTAAACCTGAGGCCTCACCATATTTCTCAACCGCTACATTATTAAATTGATCATTATGGGTCAGACGATATACTCCTCGATAAGGGTGAGATACCCATACTTCATTTTCTCTAACTGATATCATGATACGCGAAGACTCTTCAAAACCTTCTAAAGTCTTATAATAAGTAGGCATTCCGTCATTCCACTTATAGATATCTACTCCAGTGTATGTACCTACATAGAGATAATCCTCTTTGGTGGATATAAACTTCCACACTCCTTGTCTATCAGCTATTCTTCTTAATCCATCGTCTTCAAGTATGTACGGACCGTCATTATGACCAATTAAAACATGATCATTGATAACGTCCACTCCCCAAATCTGTCCATCAGATCCTGCTACCTTGGAGAATCCACTATGCATATATCTCGATCCTGAGATAGACAATTGTGTACTGTACAAACCTGAATTCGTACCGATATACAGTTGATCTTTATCAATAGCGATATCGTATGCTGAACTCTGCTCTTCACCATCTGGAGAAAATATTCTGACACGACTCGCTAAATCGAGCTTACTAATACCATTATTAGTTCCTGCCCATAAGTTACCATAAGCATCCGATACAAGAGATCTAACATTATTATTGATCAGATCATTAGACTTATCATAGACAGAAATCACATCTTGATTATTATCTATGATCACAATACCTCCAAACTGGGTCCCAACTGCAATTTGATCATTGGAAATGGCTACTGCGCAATTGACCCTATTCCTCAGAAGAATATCAAAAGTAGCTTTCTTCACTGCTCTTACAATATTGTCTTCAATGATATACACCCCATCTTGCTCGGTAAATACCAATATTTCCTTTTCACCGAATGGAAGTACAGCTACGATTTGACTTCCGAGTATAGGCAAGCCCTTCATTTCCATAGGTTGCTGTGAATCAATCGATACGATTCCTTGATTAATATCCGTATAATAGATTTCTCCATTAATCACATCTATAGATATTACTGGGTTTTTAGGTTCTATTACTTCAAAACCTTCACTTTCATGATATATAAACACCTTATTGGATGATCGCAGGCATACTTTCATACCTACTGATGCACATTCCCAGACATCTTCGAGAGGTAAATGCTCAGCGGGTATTTCGTGCCTTATGGATATAAATTTTAATTCACCGATGGAATCCGCTTGGTAGTATCCTATCTCATCTTGTCCTCCTACGTATATTCTACCTGATTCCGCAAGGCAAATTGATCTTGCAATAGTTCTATTGGGCAACGTTTTTAGACTCCAGTCCACACCGTTGTAATCTATCAGTCCTGAGTTATTCGCTACGAGTACATTACCGTTATCCATAGAGACGATTGACCAATTTGCAGTTCCTGCCTTATAATCGTTTTTAGTAAAGGATTCTATGTAGGGATTACCCAAAGTTTCAAACTGAGAAAGTAAAAATAATGGCTGATGTAGTATAAAAACAATGCACAATAAGCGAAAAACACTACCACAACCTACTGAATAACAATGAATTACTTTGATTTTAATAGATCCTACCATACTTCTCCAAAAGTATCAATAATTTATGAATGATGTAGTAAAGATGTAGTCAAATCCTGTATTAGTCGCTTGATTATGCTGTATAATTGTCCAATAATTAATAGGGAAGAACCTAAAATGCACCTATTCATTACTTAATCAATCATCTAACTAAACCTAAAAGAATGAAAAAACATTTACTCTTTATTATGCTATTCTTAGGAATGGTAACTATCAATGCTCAGACCGTATTTGACTACGAGAGTCCTGAGACAACTATTATTTTTCAATTTTTTGGAGGTGCTCAAGATGGTGTCATTCTTGACCCTGTAGATAATCCTAATCCAACTGGCATCAATACGAGTGCTACAGTATATCCATTTATAGAAATACCAACTGGACTAGATTGGGCAGGTGGATTTTCACAGCCTAATCCAATCGGTGGTATAGATGCTACTAATGGTGGCCAGGTATGTTTAGATGTTCACTTTGCAGAAGCAAATAGTCTTACTATGAAATTAGAGACAGGAGTAGAAGGTGATCCAACATGGGAACAAACCATACAGAACGACATCATCGGAGAATGGACTACTCTGTGCTACGACCTTACAATCGCTGGAGAAGGAAACGGTTCTAATGCTGTGGGGCAAGTATTTGCTAAGCTTGTTCTTTTCCACGGACTAGGAGAAGCGGCACCTGAAGAGCAAGTGATATACCTAGATAATATCAAGTTCCCAGAGGGAGGAGATATGGAAGAAATGTCAACTATCATATTAGATGCAGAGACTGCTGAGACTAGTACTGGCCTATTTCACTTTAGTAGTACGCTAGATGGTACGGTATTACCACCAGTAGCCAATCCTAATATGTCTGGCATCAATGAGAGTGCGACCGTATTCGAACTGATCAAACCAACAGGGGCACAACCTTGGGCTGGAGCATATACGGACCCTAATCCAACAACTCCTGTGAATACAACTAGTGGAAAGATCTGTGTGGATGTGCACATGGATCATATAGGTACTATCTCTATTAAGTTAGAGGAATCTGCCAATGGCGGAGCGAATTGGATTCAAACTGTGCCTAACACCGTAGTCAATGAATGGGAAACATTATGTATTGATTTCTCCGCATTATCTATAGAAGATCCGGCCGCACCTGCGACTGGAGATGTATATTCAAAGATTGTATTCTTCGCTGACTTTCAAATGCCTGCAACAGATGTTGATGTAACTACTTATCTAGATAACATTGTAGTAGTTCCAGACAATACTCCACCCGTAGATGCAGAAGTCACTTTCTCTCTAGATATGAATTCTTATACAGAATCTTTCACCACACCTTATGTGAGTGGTACTTTCAATAGTTGGTCAGGAGAGAGTAATCCATTATCTGACGAAGATGGCGATGGTGTCTGGACGACTACACTACCTATCCCTAATGGGACATATGAATACCTATTTACATTGGATAACTGGGTAGCTAAAGAAGAATTTTCAAGAACATCTGCATGTACCACTACATTTGACAATGGTGATGGACAAGTAAATACGAACAGGCTTGTAGCGATCAGTGGCGATGTTATGCTTCCTACGAATTGTTTCAGTAGCTGTTACGCATGTGGTGAAGAAGTAAATATCACTTTCAACCTCGCAGTTACGGAACCATCAGAATCTGGTGTTTGGTTAGCTGGTGGCGAAGATTTCGGTGCTCCAGGAGGAAACTTCCAGATGTCAGATGAAGATGGAGATGGTGTATATTCTATTTCAGTAGCAAGAAACATTGGATATCAAGGCTATTATACATTTACTAATGGAATCAGCTACGACTTCAAGGAAAACATAGAAGGACAAGATTGTGCAAGACCTGAAAACTTCAATGACAGATTTCTTGATGCTGTAACTACTGAAACAACGATTACTACATGCTTTGGAGAATGTACAGTAGATACAAATTGTACTCCTCCTGCAGATCCTACAATGACTACATTCTCTGTAGATATGAACGAGGTATCTGAAGTGAGTGCTGAAGGTGTGTACATTATCGGAGAATTTTCGAATTGGGGAGATATAGCTATGGAAGACGAAGATGCTGATGGAGTATGGACTGTCACTATTGCAATCGATAGAATTATGCACGAATACAAATTTAAAAATGGGCTAGCTGGTGAAAATCAAGAGTCACTTGAAGCAGGAACATCTTGTACTATTACGACTACAGATGGACAGTTTACTAATAGAGTAATAGATCTAACTGAAGCAGAAGATACCTCAGCAGCTGACTTAGTTTGCTATGAAAGTTGTGCGGCTTGTATGACCAACACTGATGATCTAGAGGCTAATAATAATTTGATCAACCTCTACCCTACTATCACTCAAGATCTTATGTACTTAGATGTATTGACATCTTTTGACAATGGAACGGTACAAATCATCTCATTACAAGGTGAACTGATGAATACAATACTAATCGGAAATAATACTGTAGGTAATGCTATCAACGTAGCTAACTACCCACAAGGAACATATATGTTATCTCTTACGACTGACTCTTTCAGAAGTACAAAGAGATTTGTAAAAATGTAATTGATTTTGAGGCAAACTGGACCGTTTATAAATGGCGGTTCAGTTTGTTCATTTCAATTCAATGTCCGATCTTATAACAAGACTTACTGAATCAACTTTCTAAGAGAAAACAACAGCTGATTTTCTCATCTTATATTTATACTTTTAAGTAATCACTTATATCTTTTAAAGCGATTATATAACAATCTCCATATGAAACAACGACTATGGCTGGCTATCCTATACTTAATACCAATAGGATTAATAGCACAAACAGGTACTATAACAGGCACTCTCTCAGATGCTAGCACCAACGAAGGATTAGCTTTTGCTAACGTTTTTAACTTAACGACCACATCAGGAACAGTTACTGACCTAGATGGAAATTATGAAATCACTGCAACTGTAGGAGATATCATAGAAATGAGTTACGTAGGCTACGAATCTGCGAAAATGAATGTCACTGCCATCGGAAAAATGGATATGGCACTCAAAGCTGCATCCGCAACACTCAATGAAGTGGTAGTCATCGGATACGGATCTTCTACAAAAAAAGAAATAACTGGTGCCGTATCAGTCGTAAAGGCGGAAGAAATAGCGGCATTAAATCCTAATAGATTAGAACAAGCTCTTCAAGGGCAATCCGCAGGTGTACAGATAAGCTCTCAATCAGGATCTCCAGGTGGAGGATACAACATTCGTATCCGTGGTATATCAACTAACGGAGACAATAATCCACTAATATTAGTCGACGGTGTCCGGTATGCTGACTTGAGTGCACTCGATCCATACAGTATCGAAAGTATCAATATATTAAAGGATGCCTCTGCAAGTATATATGGAGTACAAGCAGCAAATGGTGTAGTACTCATAACAACTAAAAAAGGAACCACAAGCGATAAGCCTGTGATAGACTTTCATGCTTATGTAGGAACTCAGTCTTCGGCTAGACGTATACCTGTACTCAATGCTACAGAATATGCAATACTAACTAACGAAGCACATGCCAATGGTGGTCAAACTCCTCCATTCAGTGATATCTCTAATCTTGGAGAAGGTACAGATTGGCAAGATGAAGTATTCCAAAAAGCTCCTATCAGAAACTATTACCTCAATGTACGTGGTGGTGGAGACAAAGCAAGATATGCTATTGGTGGATCATATTTTGATCAGCAAGGTATCGTAGGTGGCGAAAAAGCAGGATTCAAAAGATATACTGGGAATATTAATCTTGATGTAGATCTTACAGAAAAATTAAAATTCAACTCTGTAGTAACTTATGCTAAGCAAAACAGAAAAACCTTGAGCGAAAATGCAATAGGATCTGTATTATTCAATGCACTCAATATGCCGTCAACACTGACGCCATATGATGATAATGGAGACTTCACTTTAGCAGAAGGCTTAGGTGCTGAAGTAATCAATCCTCTACAGCAAATAGCAAATACATATAACAATGTCGACGTAAATAGATTTAGTGGAACTGTAGGATTAAGTTACGATCTAGCTGAAGGTTTAACCTTCACTTCTAGTTTGCCATTTAATTTCTCTTTAGTAACTAATAAAGGATTTACTCCAATTGAATTTTATGGTTCAGGAAAAGTATTCAATACCGTAGAAAGTTCGGTAAGTGAATCCACACAGACGTATTCATCTTGGGGATGGGACAACGTATTTAATTACACACACACTCACGACGATGTTCATAAAGTAGATATAACTGCAGGACTATCCTTATACGAAGAAAATTTTCAGGGAGTATACGCTACAGGATTTGGAGTACCTAACAATTCATTTGAATTTGCAGCGGTATCTCAAGCCAATGAAATTAGACCTGGAGGTGCAAGTTCAGGAGTTGGTATATTCAGACTAGCTTCACAATTTGCCAGAGTTCAATATGGCTACAACTATAAGTATCTTATTTCTGGAATTATAAGACGTGATGGCACTACGAGATTTGGGCCTAATAATAGATTCGGAGTATTTCCTTCTATATCACTTGGATGGGTGATGAGTGAAGAAGCATTTCTTGAAGATAATAGCATAATAGATTTTGCCAAACTAAGATTAAGTTATGGACAAACTGGCAATGACAAAATTGGTGATTTCAGATATGTATCTGGACTTAATGGTGAAGCAGAATATGTCTTCAACGGCAACACATTAGTAACTGGACAAGCCATAGGCGCTTTAGATAACCCAGATATAACTTGGGAAAGAAATTCACAATTCAATATAGGATTAGATCTAAATTTATTTGGAGATGCTTTAACTGTGACTACCGATTACTTTATCAAAGAAAGCAATGACTTATTACTTGCTATCCCTGTACCAGGACTTACAGGAGTAGCTGCACCTGGAAGTGGATTGCCAATCGCTAATGCTGGTTCGATTAAAAATACAGGAGTAGAACTTGCCATCAACTATAGATATGATATATCAGAAGGCATCAATTTTAATATTGGTGTCAATGGATCTAAACTTAAAAACGAAACAACCAGCCTTAATGATGGTGTCTCTTTCATACAAGGAGGAGGATTCTCAATAGGTCAACTACCACCAACTAGGTGGGAAGTAGGACAGCCAATTGGTTATTTCTATGGCTTAGAGACTGATGGAATATTTCAAAATACAGCAGAAATAGAAACGCACATCGCACAACCTAATGCATTACCTGGAGACCTCAGGTTTGTAGATCAAAATGGAGATGGCGAAATAGATTCTGATGATAGAACTTTTATTGGGAGTCCAATTCCAGAGTATATATTCGGAATGAGTCTAGGTGCACAGATTCATGGATTTGATTTTTCTGCGTTTGCCGATGCTCAAGTTGGTAGAGACTTAGTTCGTAATTACTCACGAAATTTGCCGCTCACCAATAGAACTGCATATAGTATCGACAGATGGCATGGAGAAGGGACTAGCAACGATATACCAAGACTCACTACTGGAGCTACTGACAACAATCTATTTTCAGATTATTATGTAGAAGATGGTTCATACTTACGTATCAAAACTATACAAGTTGGATATACTATCCCTAAGTATGGTGCTCAGAACATAGGGCTCGAAAAAGTAAGAATATATGGTTCAGTAAGCAATCCATTTACATTTACAAGATACCAAGGATACGATCCTAATATTTCATCTGGAAATCCTCTAGACTCTGGAATAGACATAGGTTACTATCCTCAAGCAAGAACATATATCGCTGGCATCAAAATAACACTATAGAGTATGAAGACTATAAATAATATAACAATATGGTTATTGGCAACCATGGTAATAGTGGGCCAATCATGTAGTGGATTTCTAGACGTGGATCCACCCAATCAAATCAGTTCAGAAACCTTTTTTAATTCTGAAGACGATTATCAGCAAGCATTAATAGGCGCATACGATTTACTACAGTCTACTTATGTAAATGTATTGATGGGTGAATTTGCATCGGACAACACATTATGTGGTGGAGAAAACGCTAACGATGTTCCTGGATTCCAGGAGATAGACGATATGCGACATAGTCCTGTCAATTCCAATTTACAAGACCTTTGGAATTGGATGTATGCTGGCGTAAATAGATGTAATTACATTTTTGAATTTCAAAACAAAACTGATTTCGAAAATAAAGATCAAGTACTCGGACAAGCCGCTTTTCTTAGAGCCTATTATTTCTTTGAATTGACCAAATGGTTTGGTGACATTCCAATGCCTGTAGATGTAAGAGTAAGTTTTGGATCTGTCCAAGATTATGGAAGAGAACCACAAGCTAATGTTTATGCTCAGATAGAGTCTGACCTGCAGTATGCAGCAAGTGTGTTACCTACCACATGGGACCAACAAGGAAGAGTGACTCAAGGTGCCGCGCAATCCTTATTGGGTAAAGTACTCGTATATCAAGGTAAATATACTGAAGCGACTGTGGTACTAGATGAAGTGATAACATCCAATAATTATAACCTTTACGATGACTACGATGCGCTATTTACACAAGTCGCTGAGAACAGTATAGAGTCAGTCTTCGAAATACAATACTCTAACGAACAAGGTGCTGGATTTGGTTGTCTGCAATGTAGCGAGGGAAATGTAGCCGTAGGATTTTCTGGCATAAGAGGTTATAATGGACCAACTTATGCTAGCGGATTTAGTTTCAATATACCTGTTCAGGATTTAGTGGATCAGTTTACACCTGGAGACAAAAGGTTCAAGGCTACTATCTTAGACATAGAAGCCTACAAGGCAGATCAAGAATCGCAAGGAGAGCAAGTATCATACGGTGAAGGTTGGGAACATACAGGCTACTTTAACCACAAATATATTCCTAGGACTGGAGAAGCATTTCAAGATCCTAACTTGACTAACTCGACAAATTACAGAGCGATCAGATTTAGTGATGTACTACTACTGGCAGCAGAAGCTCATAATGCTATAGGGAATGATCCTAAAGCTCAAGAGTATGTCAATCGTATAAGATCAAGGGCTGGATTAAGTGATCTCGTAACTACATCAGGATCTCTTGAGCAAGACATCCAACAAGAACGTAGACTCGAACTAGCAGGTGAAGGTCATAGATTTTTTGATCTTGTACGTAGAGGTGAAGCTGCGACTAAAATACCTGGATTTATTGCAGGGACTCATGAGCTATTTCCAATACCTCTCGTAGAGATCGAAGTAGCAGGAAATATCTGGGCACAAAACCCTGGATACTAAATTACGATTAAGAAAAAACTATCATCGATAACATTTGAATCTAATGGATAAAATGAAATATATAAAACAAACCCTCGTCATATTACTCGCGATCACTACGATCATGGCATGTACCAAAGACGATACATTTGATGGTGTAAGTGTAACTCCCCCATCCAACTTACTGATGGCCATAGAGACTAATACCAATCAAATAGGTGATGTAAAAATCACTCCTACCGCAGAAGGAGCTGCCTACTTCAAAGTAAATTATGGAGATGGATCTGAAGTTGATAAAATTGACATCGGCCAATCTACTTCACATCAATATAATGAAGGTACATTTAATATTACAGGTACTGCATTTAATATAAATGGAGATTCGATTATAGCAACACAATCATTAGTTGTAGCATTTGATCCGCCTTTGGATTTGGTTGTGGACATTGCTATCGACCCTACCAATACAAACGTAATTACAGTAACACCTACGGCTATAAATGCAATGATGTATGACATATATTTTGGTGATGTAGCAGACGAAGAACCTACCATAATCATGGATGGTGAATCAGCCAATCATAGTTATACAGAGGATGGCAGTTATGAAGTACGAGTAGTCGCTAGATCAGGATCTGTTAATACTATAGAATATACTGAGACAGTATTGATCATTGTTCCATTAGTTCAGCTAAGCTTTCCAATTGATTTTGAAAGTGATGAAATAGAATATGGTCTCCTCTCATTTGGCAATGCTGACCTTTCAATAGTAGACAATCCAGATATGAATGGAAACGCTTCAAATAAAGTTGTGAAATTTTTCAAAGCTGACGGCGCAGAAGTATGGGCTGGTGGATTAGTAGAGTTACCTAATCCTATAGACTTTAGTACAGAATCTAATATCACAATGGATGTATGGAGCCCTAAAGCAGGAGCTACTATCCTTATGAAAGTAGAAAACAGTAGTGACAACAATACTTTTCATGAAGTAATGACGACTACATCAACAAGCAATGCGTGGGAAAATATAACTTTTGACTTCGGCGCTATAGATCAGGCTAATGAATACAGTAAGGTCGTCGTATTCATGGACTTTGAGGTGCCTGGCGATGGCTCCGATTATTACTTTGACAATATTACGCTTGGTGAAGGCGTAGGAGGAAATACAGGGGGAAATGATGATGACAAGATCGTAATGCCTATTGACTTCGAAGCAGATATAGAATATACATTTGATGACTTTGGAAATGCTACTACTATTGTAGCCGACAATCCTGATCCTAGTGGAGAAAATACATCTACAAAAGTAGGTCATTACAATAAGGCTTCTGGCTCTGAAGTATGGGCTGGATCATTCATTGATATCAGCGAAAATATTGACCTCAGTTTAGGCACTACTATTACAATGAAAACATGGTCCCCAAAAACTGAAATACAAGTACTTCTCAAATTCGAAAATAAAAGTGATGGAGACATATTTGTCGAAGTGCCAGCAGTCAACACTGTAGCTGATTCTTGGGAAACATTATCCTTTGACTTCAGTGCGTTGGATGCGAGCCAAGAATATGGAAGAGTTGTTATTTTCTTTGATTTTGGAAACCCTGGCGATGGATCAGATTTCTATTTTGATGATATATCTCAACAATAAAACTATTTGAATAATCAGATTATTTCAAATTTGCAATACAACAAAAGAATGAAAACAATATATAAAATTCAAAGTATACTTTTAGCCATTTTACTATTTGGAATGATAGGATGTCAGGATGATATCAGTCAAGTTGGCGATCTAGAAGCACCAAAAAACTTAACTGTCTCAGCTGCTATTAGTCCAGATGGATCTGGAATGGTCAATTTCGATGCTAATGCTGATGGTGCCATCATCTATCACTTTTTCTTAGGCTTAAGTGATACTGAAAATGCCGTAATTAGTGGCGACGGAAATCTACAAGCTATCTACCGTTCTTCGGGTGACTATACTGTAAAGGTAATCGCATATGGACCTGGAGGCATTGCCACTAATACGACTACTGACATTACCGTAGATGTAATATACGAAGCGCCTACTGATCTAATTCAAATTCTTACTGGCGGTAGTAGTAGAGATTGGGAATGGGAAAAAGAAGTGCCTGCACACTTAGGTGTAGGACCGAACAACGGTGATGACGGATTACCACTGGGAGAACCAATTTGGTATACGTCTCAGCCATTTGAAAAAGAATCTGTAGGATGCCTTTATGAAGATATACTTACATTCTCTTTGGATGGCAATAATGTAAACTACCAACTAAAAAGTAATGCAGTAACCTACTTCAATGCAGGAGAAGTACAAAGCGCACTAGGCTCTGGGGATCCAAATGAAGATGCTTGTTATGACTTCCCTGAAATCGGTGAAGTGACCCTTGGTTTTTTCGCCGCCGAAACAGGTTTAGCAAACTCGACAGGCGTTGGATTTTTATTAGGGAATAATTCATTTATGAGCTACTATGTTGGTAGCAGTCAATACGAAATAATGGCATATACTGATGATGTCATTTACGTAAGAACTGTACAAGTAAATGACGATGGTCTTGAACTTGCTTGGTACCAAAGATTTAGAGCCACTGATGCCGTGACTACTAATCCAGAAATAGAATATGAATTAGTATGGGAAGATGAATTCTTATTCAATGGACCACCGAGTAGCTCTCGATGGAGTTTTGATATTGGTACTGGAGAAAATGGCTGGGGAAATGGAGAGTCGCAATATTACACTGACAGATCTGACAATGTATTTATCGCAAATGGCATCCTTAATATCATAGCAAAAAGAGAAAACTTCTCAGGATCTCAATTTACGTCTACACGTATGAAGACTCAAGATAAGTTTGAATTTACATATGGAAAAGTAGAAATCAAAGCTAAGTTACCTAATGGAAAAGGTACATGGCCAGCTCTGTGGATGTTGGGAGCTAATTTTCCTGAAGTGGGTTGGCCTACGTGTGGCGAATTGGATATTATGGAGCATGTCGGCAACAACCAAAATGTAATACAATCAGCTATACACACACCTTCTAGTTTTGGAGACACCTTCAATAAAGGATCACTAACCGTACCAGGAGTATCTGAAGAGTTCCATGTATATGAAATGGAATGGACAGAAGATTTCGTAAGTTTTTCTGTAGACGGCAGTACGTATTACACATATCAACCTGATGTACAAAATGGAGATACATGGCCATTTGACAGCGATCAGTTTCTGATTTTTAATGTAGCAATGGGAGGAGCACTCGGTGGCGAAATCGAAGCTGCCTTTACTGAATCAAGTATGCAAATCGATTATGTAAAGGTGTATCAAGAAGTAGAATAAATGAAAGTGAGCATACAAACCATATTTTTATTAGGTATCATTTTACTAATCACATCTTGCCATCGGACGCATAGCATCACAGCTGCTTCGTCATCTGCAACTAAAGAGATGAAATTGGTATGGTCTGATGAGTTTGAAGTAGATGGACTTCCAGATCATACCAAGTGGGGTTATGACATTGGTGATGGTTGCCCACAGGTATGTGGCTGGGGCAATAATGAGCTACAGTACTACACTCACGCAGATCACCGCAACAGTCGAGTAGAGAATGGCAATCTAATCATAGAAGCGCATAAAAGCCCAATGCATGGTAAGGAATATACCTCCGCAAGATTAGTAACTAGAGCACAAGGAGACTGGAAGTATGGTAAAATATCAATCCGTGCAAAGCTACCTACAGGTCTTGGTACATGGCCAGCCATATGGATGCTTCCTAGTCATAATCAATATGGTGGATGGCCTAAAAGTGGTGAGATAGATATCATGGAGCACGTAGGATATGAGAAGGATACGATCTATGGCACTGTGCATACATCATCTTTCAATCATATGCTCGGCACACAAGTAGATAAAGCAATCTACCAACCAGAAGCTGAATCAACATTCAAAACCTATAGCATAGAATGGAATGAAGAGCAAATTAAGTGGACTATAGATGATAAACACTACCATACGTTTGCTAATAAAAAGATGTCAGAAAAAGAATGGCCCTTTGATAAGAAGTTCTACTTGATACTCAATATTGCTATTGGCGGCAATTGGGGTGGAAAGCTAGGTGTAGACACTAAAATATGGCCACAAAAAATGGAAGTAGACTGGGTAAGAGTATTTCAAGAAGTGTGAGAGATTCTTGATTGGCAATTGATTGAATATCCTAATTATAAAATTATTAAATGAGGTAATTCATCAGTTACAACCTAGGTAAAAGTGATTTTATCTAGGTCCTTTTTTTAATGGACGTATTGCTTAAAACACATTCTAAGTTATGATTAGTCCTAAAGCTATTATTAAGAACAATATGCCTACTCTCAAAATAGAGATTATAGATAAGAAATCATACTTTCACATACTTAATGTAAATAGTACACTAAATAGAATAGAGATGACCATGGGAAGAATATACATACTCGCAACGATACTGTTTGTGTGCGTTATAGGTTGTGTTACACCTAAGAACATCACAAAGAACAACTCTGACTCTTCATTGATTAAATACGCCAATGTAGAGTCCCTTCTGAAACAAATGACGCTAGAAGAAAAGATTGGTCAAATGAATCAATACAATGGCTTTTGGAATGTCACTGGACCTACTCCAAAAGATGGTGATGCGGCAAAGAAATATGAAAAACTAAGATCCGGAATGGTAGGATCAATGCTTAATGTTCGTGGTGTAGAGCAAGTAAGAAAAGTACAGAAAATAGCAGTCGAAGAGACTAGATTAGGTATTCCATTGATTTTTGGTTTTGATGTGATTCACGGATACAAAACCATAGCTCCAATTCCATTAGCAGAAAGTGCATCTTGGGATATGGATGCCATTAGACTCTCAGCAAAGGTCGCTGCAAAAGAAGCCGCTGCCTCTGGACTAAATTGGACTTTTGCACCAATGGTAGATATCTCTAGAGACGCAAGATGGGGACGAGTGATGGAAGGCGCAGGAGAAGATCCATACTTAGGCAGTAAAATCGCCGTAGCAAGAGTTACTGGATTTCAAGGTGATGATCTATCAAATCCATTTACAGTTGCCGCATGTGCTAAGCATTTTGCCGGATACGGATTTGCAGAAAGCGGACGAGACTATAACACCACAGTCATCAGTGGAGATATCTTGCACAACATAGTGCTTCCTCCATTCAAAGCTTGTGTGGATGCAGGTGTAGCCACATTCATGAATGGCTTCAATGAAATGAATGGGATTCCTGTCACAGGTCACGTTGAATTACAAAGAGAAATTCTTAAAGGGCAATGGATGTATGAAGGAATGATCGTATCTGATTGGGGCTCCATTAGCGAAATGAAAGCGCATGGATTCGCAGCAGACGACAAAGAAGCTGGACTGAAAGCGGTACTAGCAGGAAGTGATATGGATATGGAATCATACATCTATGAAAAGCATCTCAAAACACTCGTAGAAGAAGGCAAAGTAGACGTCGCTTTAATCAATGATGCTGCTCGAAGAATCTTGAATCTGAAACAAGAGCTAGGTTTATTTGACGATCCATACAAATACTGCAACGAATCTAGAGAAGCACAAGTAATTGGTTCTGATGAGGTAATCATGGCCACGAGAGATATGGCGAGAAAGTCCGTAGTACTACTCAAAAATGAAAATGCAGGACTACCAATACAAGCTAACAAAACTGTAGCTGTAATAGGCCCTTTAGTCTCCGAAAAAAATAGTCCATTAGGGAGTTGGAGAATAGCAGGTGAAAACAATACTGCCATTTCAGTAGAGGAAGGATTAACTAAATATAATAATGTCGATTGGACATTTCTGCAAGGTGTAAAATTGATCACCGCACCTACTAGTTTTGTATTAGAAACTAAGATCAACGAAGATGATAGAACTGGGATCGACGAAGCTGTAGCAAAAGCCAAAGAGGTAGATCAAGTTATCATGGTTCTCGGAGAACATGGTTTCCAATCGGGTGAAGCAAGAAGTAGAACACAACTAGACTTCCCTGGGCTTCAACAAGAATTACTAGAAGCGGTATATGCTGTAAACCCTAATATCGTATTGATCGTAATGAGTGGACGTCCACTAGATCTCAGTTGGGCAGACGAACATATTCCAACCATAGTTCAAGCTTGGCACCTTGGTACAGAATCTGGAAATGCACTCGCAGAAATCATCATGGGAGAGTATAACCCTAGCGGAAAATTACCAATGTCTTTCCCTCGCTCTGTTGGCCAACTACCTATATACTACAACTATAAAAACACAGGTCGCCCAACGCAACATGATAATCCTGATTTAGTATTTTGGTCTCATTACATGGATGAAGAGAATAGTCCACTCTACCCTTTTGGACATGGCGAAAGCTATACTACATTTGAGTATTCCAATCTTAATGTTACCAATACTCCAACTGGCTTTTCAGCTCGTATCAATGTAAAAAACACAGGTACCGTTCCTGGCGAAGAAGTTACACAGCTATACATCAGAGACATATCTGCGAGCATGACACGTCCTGTCCAAGAGCTCAAAGGATTTGAGAAAAACATGCTAAAGCCAGGAGAAAACAAGACGATAACATTCAACTTAACTGATAGTGAATTAGGTTTTTATGATAACGATGGTATGTATCATGTTGAAGATGGCAAATTTGATATCATGATTGGAGGCAGTTGTCAGAAGGTGCTGAAAACCACAGCTGAAAGAACAACAGTACTGAAAAGTAAATAGCCTTTTTAGTATATAAATTGATTAACACCTACATTCTAAGTCCTTGAGAAATCAAGGGCTTTTTTTTGCACTGATGCCATACACTTACTTCATTGAGCTATTCTTTTAGTGAAATACTCCAGAATTAAAATGCTACTTTAGTTATTGAATCCAACACAATAATTATGAAACCTATTATTCTAAATGTTCTAATTTTTATTTTGACTTGCACTCTCAGTAATGCTCAATTCAGCGAAACCGCAGAAGAATCAAAGAACGTACAATTCTTTTTCGGTGGTTCCGTCAACTTCAGCAGCACTGAAAATAGTAGTTCACAAATTTTCATTAATGGCTTTATAGGGCCTTCTAATAGCAATGGTTTTGAATCTACTACATATGCAATAAGTCCTACGGTTGGAACACAACTTAATAAAAATTGGATTTTGGGACTAGCATTAGGACTGTATAATAGCCATATTACTTATCGAAATAGTGTCATAGAATCTTATGAATCTTCTAGCATATCATTCATTGCCTTTGCTAGATACATTGTTAACCCCAAAAACAAGATAAAGGTCTACGTGAATCCATATTACGATAGAACATATTTTGATTCAGTCTATAATTTCACCACATCAAATTTGAACACCTCTAGTTTAGGTAAAAACACAGAGGAACGCTTTACTTTTGGTGTTTCATTTGGCGCGTTATATGAAATTACTGATTGGCTAAGAGCCACTACCAATGTCGGAGGGTTTTATTATTCTACAGGCACTATATTAGATACAGACTCCAATGGAGTAGAAAATGAAATGAAGTTGAATTCAAAAGGGCTTAATCTCCAGGCAACATCCTTGTCCTTTGGAATTGAATTCATATTCTAATGGATTAGCAGCAACACATTGCTATTTTCTCAATATATAATCCACTGAATACTCTCAGTAGAAAGTTTATCTTTGCGCCCTTTTATGATATTCGAAGCTAGTCACAAGACAAACTAGGTTTTAATCAAAGTGAACGATAACATCTACACAATGACAAGAAAAATATTTAACAACTTCACCGAAAACCCTAAAAACGATATTCTCTCCGGATTAACCGTAGCATTAGCATTGGTACCTGAGGCAGTAGCCTTCGCCTTTGTAGCTGGTATCGATCCATTAGTAGGATTATATGGTGCATTTATGATGGGAATCGTTACTGCCCTATTTGGTGGTAGACCAGGAATGATATCTGGAGCGACAGGAGCCATGGCAGTAGTGATGGTACACATGATTGCAAAAGGTAATGAAGTAGGCGACGCACTAGCAGTTCCGATTAGTAACCTAGGGCTCCAGTGGCTATTCATTACTTTACTATTAGTAGGTGGAATTCAGATTTTAGCTGGTGTGTTTCGCTTAGGTAAATTTGTAAGACTGATACCCCACTCTGTAATGATGGGATTTGTCAATGGACTGGCTATCGTTATCTTCTTAGCACAACTGGGTCTATTCAAAGAAAACGTCAATGGTAGCATGGAGTGGATGACAGGATCTACAATGTACATCATGTTAGGCTTAGTCGCGTTGACTATGGCTATTATGTGGGGATTACCTAAGCTTACAGAGAAGATACCATCCGCATTGGTGGCTATCGTAGTCGTAGCGGCTATCACAATATTTGGTGGCTTAGAAGTAAGCACTGTAGGATCATTCATCAAAGATGGTGGAGGGAATGGTCTTCAAGGTGGATTACCTACATTCCAATCTCAAGTATTCTCTATGTTCTCTACCATAGGTGAGCATTGGCCACTGATCATATCTACAGCATTTATATTAGCCGCTGTGGGACTGATAGAATCACTTATGACACTCAACCTCGTGGATGAGCTTACAGAGACAAGAGGAAGCGGTAACAGAGAGTGCGTAGCTCAAGGAAGCGCCAACATACTCAATGGCTTATTTGGAGGTATGGGTGGATGTGCGATGATCGGACAATCTATCATCAATGTCGAAAGTGGTGGAAGAGGAAGACTCTCTGGTGTAGTGGCTGCAGTCGCTTTATTAATATTCGTATTGTTTGCTGCACCATTGATTGAGCAGATTCCTATCGCTGCATTGGTAGGTGTAATGTTTATGGTAGTGATCGGTACATTCGCATGGTCTAGTTTCCGTATCATTAATAAAATACCAAAGGCAGATGCATTCGTATTGATCGCAGTATCCGCTATCACAGTATATATGGATCTTGCTATTGCTGTAATCGCAGGTGTAATTATCTCTGCATTAGTATTTGCTTGGAAAAATGCAACAATGATTCGTGCACGTAAGCGCATGAAGAATGAAAACACCAAAGTATATGAAATATGGGGACCACTTTTCTTTGGCTCTATTCAAAACTTCAATGAAAAATTTGATCCTCGTAACGATCCAGATAATGTCGAAATAGATTTCATAGAGTCTAAAGTAAGCGACCACTCAGGAATAGAGGCGATGAAAGGTATAGCGAACAAATATTTGGATTTAGGTAAGAATATCAAGTTTACACATCTAAGTCCTGAGTGTAAAACTTTACTAATGAAGGCAAATCCAAAATTTGCTACTGTGATAGAAGATTCTATTGACGACCCAAGATATCATGTGGTGACAGACTTACTCGATAGTGAAATTTAGCAGAAGTGCAGCACATTTAAAAGTGATATAAAAAATAGAGGCTCTCATGATATATGAGAGCCTCTATTGTATTTAAAGCAAATTTGTATTAAATCTTATTTCGCCATCGCTTTCTTAATCATACCGATAACAGCCATGACGATACCTCCGCCTACACCTCCACCAGCTACACTAGATAGAATACTTCCAATATCCATACTTCCACTACTAGCTGCCGATGCAGCTCCCATACCCAACATACTCAACACTGTACCTCCGATACCTCCACCAGCTATACCAGCTACAGAATTCCATAAAGTACCTAATGAGCTTTCTTTCATAAGCTTGCCTGCTACATTGCCTCCCAGAGCACCACTTAGCAGTTGAATGATTAAACCTAAATCCATGATTATTTTGTTTTGATTAATAATGACAGTAATATACATTTAATTTTAACTAATATAAATTATTTATTATTGAATATTTACAAAACCGCATAATATTTGCTTGAAACCACTAACATGGTATTTATTCCGAATTATAATTCACTAGATACATCGACCCATCACTAGTTGTATATTTGCACTATCTAAAAACAATACATGAATACTACTCTTCTGAAACTCGCAATTATAACAATAGCTTTGATTCTAGTTAATCTCAATGCGCTATACAGTCAAGAGCTTATAGAAAGCCCAAAGGGAAATAAGGGAGACTTCTACGTATACTACGGTTGGAATGCGAGTGCATATAGCAACTCAGATATTAGTTTTAGTGGAGATGGGTACGATTTTACCCTATTTGATGTTGAAGCATTGGATCGACCGTCTAAATTCAGAGTTGATTTATACCTCAATCCGAAGACATTTACAATCCCTCAATACAATTTTCGTGTAGGATACTTTATCACGGATCACATCAGTGTTTCGATAGGTGTAGACCACATGAAATATGTAGTTACCAATGGTCAATCTGTCAACATTACGGGTAGCACAAAGGCATTAAATTCCACGGAGACTTTTAATTATCGAAATGAACCGATTGTGATTAGTAAAGACTTCTTGCAATTTGAGCATACCGATGGACTAAATTATATCAATGCAGACACTAGGCTAACTTACGACCTTTTCGCTATTGGCAATCTATCGTTTGTTGGTGATCTTGGTGGAGGTTTAGGCTTTCTATTACCCAGAACTAACACACAAATACTAGGTAGAGAACGTCACGATGCATTTCATTTGTCCGGATTTGGATTAAATGGATTAGCAGCACTAGATGTTAGGTTTTATGACAACTATTTTATCAAAACAGAAATAAAAGGTGGATATATTAATATGCCAGATATCCGCACAACTGACGATTCAACAGACAGTGCTAGTCAAAGCTTTTGGTTTTCACAATTAGCTTTAGTTTTTGGCGTTCAGTTTTAGTACTCGTAGGCTACTTTAGATATTCGAAATCAGAGAAGTAATCTATTCCTAGCTTGTTCATCTGTAGATTTACTTTTACTTTACTCGCATCTCCACAATTATTTGTGAATGGCTGTTGGACATTATAGAGTTTTCTTACTCCTGATTTAGTCTCTATACTTACATACACCGTATTGCAATCGTTATTGACTAGGTCATAAGTTCGTGTTTCATTATGCAATGAAGACAAACTTTTATTACCTGAAATCAATAAAGAAAAAGCCAAAAAGAAAGATCCTATATACAATGTAGGTACAAGAGCTTGCTTATATAATGTACCTCTAAATTGTGAAGATCGCATAGAGCTTTGTGCTATGAATCCTGAATAGCCCAATATAGTCGCAAGAGGAATAGCCACTAGACAGAATGGCAATATCGAATCTATATTCATAAGATCATTCTTAGTATTAGTGAAATTCATAATTCCAATAATTAAAACGAATGGTATAGTAAACCCGGAAGCACTCCCACCTTTCTTATCTGGATTTTCTCTCTGCTCAACAAACCAATTGAATTTATTTCCCAGAAAAAACAGCAAGATTGCTAACAGTAAATACAACACACCAGAGATCCAATACACATCATCATAAGCTGTGGCACTTTGAAACTTGAAACTAATCAACCAAAATCCGAATAATAAAAATATTAGTAATTGAGTGTAACCTATTATCTTACGCATATAAAGTGAGGTCTTTGAGGATAACAATCCTAATTATATCCCTAAAATACAACAAGAAGATGAAAACTGACATTGATTACAAAGCAATAAATAAAGAAACTTGGAATAAGCGTACAGAAGTACATTACGACTCTGACTTCTATGATAACAAATCATTTATCGCTGGCAAAAATTCACTTAACAGTATAGAATTAGATCTATTAGGCGATGTCACTGGAAAATCAATCCTTCATCTTCAATGTCACTTTGGACAGGATACCATTCAATGGACAAGACAAGGTTGCACCACTGCAACAGGAGTAGACTTATCTGACAAGGCAGTAGATCGCGCCAGAGAACTAGCCAAAATCTGTGGATCTAACGCTGAATTTGTTTGTTCTGATATATATGACTTACCCTCCAATCATGAGGGACAATACGATATAGTATTTACTAGTTACGGTACAATCGGCTGGCTGCCAGATATCAATAAATGGTCAGAAGTCATTAATCACTTCCTAAAACCTGGAGGCCAATTCTTAATCGTAGATTTTCATCCTGCACTGTGGATGTTTGACGACAACTTCACTAAAGTGACTCATAGATACTTCAACACAGCACCGATAGTCGAAGAAGAAGGAACATACACTGATGGAGATGAAGGCATGAATAGTCAATGTATATCCTGGAATCACGGTCTCGGTGAAATTATCAATAGCCTAATAGGACAAGGACTTAATATCACTTCTGTTACAGAGTATGATTACTCGCCATATGAATGCTTTGGCGATAATACTGTGAAAATCGAAGATAGGAAATACCGAATCAAAACAATGGACGATAAGCTTCCCATGGTATACGGAATAATGGCAGAAAAAAGGAAGATTATGGATTAAGTGAATTATTGTATCTCAACTTACTTTATAGAATCACAGCTACTGTATCTACTCTCCACAAATAAATATTCTACTTCAATTATTACGAAATATAAAACGAAACAACGGTGAATGCTGCATCTGTACTTTCTTACTCTTATAGCAACTAAGTAGCAGAATAGAAAAAACAAAACTAACTGTAAATCTCATTCTAATTATATTTCCTTTAAACGTATTCGATGCCAATCAAAGGCATTTCATAATCTATATATTGTATAAATATAAGCTCGAACTACATATTTACATAAAACATTTCAAATAAATATTCAATCTCCCACATGAGCTCAAACCTATTAACAATCAATGACTTACAAGACCCTATAGCATTACTAACATAAGATATAGATTGATTAAAAGTGTAAATGTCAAATAATAAGAAAAAAAACTATTAGGTTTGCATTATAAATACGACAACACTAAAGTCGAAGAAACACATGACATATAATCAATTACATCATCATCATTTTCATACTTGCTCTCAGGCATAACGGAA
>CALKJD010000152.1 GCA_937995755.1 uncultured Saprospiraceae bacterium
ATCCATCAATATGATTGAAGTATGCATATTGTGTACCATCAGGTGAAAACTTTGAATCTCCACCTGCTGAAGCATTCTGATCAAATTCATGTAATGCATCTTGGATACTGTGTAAATTTATACCATCAATATCGATAGTGAAAACATAAAAATTGCTATCCTTTCCAGGGTTAATAAGCCACCAATCTTCGCCATCACTATGATTGATAGCCGTAAGATATGACGAAAGAAATTCTTCAATCGTATAAAAATCTACATTCTTTTCGGTGACCGCTCCTAATCCACCATCTAGTGCAAGATCTACATAGCTATAAGTCAAACTAAGAATTCTAAATCCAACATTCTCCTTCCTATCCAATCGCTTATGTATCAAATAATAACCGTCCTGTTTTGCAGGGTCCTCCAATATCAACATATCTTGATGACCTGGATAGCCACCAAAACAACTCCCATTAGACCAAAAATCATCAATGAAATCGCCAGCATTTATACTATCACCATTCATCATGATATCATGCTCACGATTGGCAATTGCACAGCCATTAGAATACAAAAGCAGTTCTCCATTTTTGTCACAGAGCGAAACATTGTTCTGATCAAAGTTCAATCCTCTATCTCTCAATTCTGGAGTAAAAGGTTGATTGTTAAAATCAAATTTGAACGCTCTAATTTCTGGACCTCCTTCTTGATCTTTACCAAAAAACCATTGGTAATCTCGCTTATCTTGAGAATATGCTGAGGATGTTACAAGAAAGACAAAAAGGAAGATGACTTTAATTTTCATATGTTGATTTATTCAGAATAAAAATCAATTGCTAACATTTCTGACTTCAAATTACTCTAATCCACTTTAACCAATCTCCCAGTATATACCACTCTATCCTCATTATTATCTGGCACAAACTCTAATGTATAAACACCTGCAGATAAAAACGAAACATCTAACAATGCCCCATCGCAAAACTCTTGCTGATGAAACACCAACTTACCTGCCATATCTAGTATATATACATCTCCTAGATTATTATCTGGAAATATAACAGTAATTAAATGAGTTGCAGGATTGGGAATTACTTTTAGCTCCCTATTATAAAATACAAGCTCTCCAAAAATACTACTAATACTAGGATCACACTTTTCTTTCTCATCCACTCTAAAGCGAGGAAAATTAGGGAAACTTCCTACTGCAGACACTTCAGGTAGGACTACACCTTGTTGCTCTAAATTACATGCCACACCCTTTTTATTAGGTTTATGGATTACATGAAAAGATCTAGTACTGCTTCCTGGTCTTATATAAATTCGACAATCTGGGCCCAGAGTACTCTTAAAAAACTGGGTAGAGAAAGGGTCTTTTATTCCATTGTGCTCTGCGATAAAGACTTTTCCATCTTCCAAATTTTCAAAAGCCACCTCCACTTGCCACAAAGAATCTGCAGTTGCCAGATATAAAAACTCAGAATTAGAGCTCCATTCGCATGTAGCAAAATTTGCTTGATCAGTAATAGGAATATCCAATTTTCGCACGTGAGATAACTTTCCTGATTCTCGATCAAAATCATACAACAGTAATCCATCAATATGATTGAAGTATGCATATTGTGTACCATCAGGTGAAAACTTTGAATCTCCACCTGCTGAAGCATTCTGATCAAATTCATGTAATGCATCTTGGATACTGTGTAAATTTAAACCATCAATATCTATAGTAAAAACATAAAATTTACTATCCGCTCCAGGATTAACAATCCACCAATCCTTACCATTGGAATGATTTATAGCAGTCAAGTATGACCAAAGAAATTGTTCAATGGTATAAAAATCTACGTTCTTTTCGGTAACTGCACCTAATCCCCCATCCAATGAAAGATCTACGTAGCTATAAGATAAACTAAGAATATCGAAACTCCCATCAACAGCTCTATCCAATCGCTTATGAATCATATAATAACCTTCCTGATCTGCTGGGTCCTCCAATATCAACATATCTTGATGACCTGGATAACCACCAAAACAACTCCCATTAGACCAAAAATCATCAATAAATTCTCCAGCATTGATACTATCGCCATTCATCATGATATCATGCTCACGATTAGCGATAGCACAGCCATTAGAATATAAAAGTAGTCCTCCATTTTTGTCACAGAGCGAAACATTGTTCTGGTCAAAATTCAATCCTTTATTTCTCAACTCTGGAGTGAAAGGTTGATTATTAAAATCAAATTTGAACGCCCTAATTTCTGAACCTCCATCTTGATCCATTCCAAAAAACCATTGATAATCTCGCTTATCTTGAGAATATGCTGAGGATGTTACAAGAAAGACAAAAAACAAAACGACTTTTATATTCATGTGGTAGTACGATTTATTCAATTACAATCTAATTGTTAATGACAATTCTTTTTATCGTTCGGAAACCAAATGCTAAAATTTCATTCAATCATCTTCTGGCTTATCAATATCAGCATAGAGAATTACATAAAAGCTTGTTTCAATTATTTATGAACGATCAAAGTTATATTTCCTACTATACTATCCATTCCAAACATCATTATAAAAGCAAAGACTTTTGATTTGTTGACGTTAAGTTAAGGTGTAAATTATGAATCAACTATCCATACTAATCATTTATATTGAAAAGGATGTTGAAGTATTGGTAGTTTATTTTAACACTTTGCTGAAAAACTGAAATAGTATCTGCTCTTACATACGACATCATATACACATAGAGTTTAATATATTTGTATTAATTAACATTTACACCATGAATCGTCTATTTATACTTATTACCTGTCTCTTGATTTCTTTGAACACTATCGCTCAAAAAATCCCCAATGAGATCATCCTGAGTATTCCTGACACTAAAAATAATCTAAAAGAACTGCTCAGCTCTGTCAAATACATGGACAGTGACATCACTTATGTAGAGTTAAAACCGCTTTGTAAGACTCTAGATATATACTTATTGATTATCGACTCCAATAGCGGCAATGATTATAGCGACAAAGCAATTAGTAGACTCAATTACAATGCTAAAGTAAACTATGCATATTGCAATCAAATCACTCATCGACGTGCCACACCTAATGATTCCAGATATCCAAACCAATGGAATCTTGATCTAATCAAAGCTCAAGAAGCATGGAATGTCTCTTCAGGTGGTGTAGATTTTAATGGACACGAAATAGTAATTGCCATTATGGATGATGGTTTTGATATCGATCACGAAGATATTCAGACCAACCTTTGGGTAAATAATAAAGAGATAATCGGTGATGGCTTAGATAACGACTTCAACGGATATCGAGATGATAGACATGGTATAGATCTAGACAGTGGCAATGGAGATATCGATATAGATTCTCATGGCACTTCGGTAATGGGTATTATTGGTGCAGACTCTAATAATGGAAAAGGAATAACTGGAATCAACTGGAATTCGAAAGTCATGGTATTGAGCTCTGTAACCAATGAAGCTAAAGTAATAGAAGGGTACGATTACATATACCAAATGCGTAACAGGTACAACCTATCCGACGGAGTCAATGGTGCATACGTAGTTGCTACCAATTATTCACTGGGTATCGATAATGAATTTGAAGAGGATCATCATGCATGGTGCGATATGTATGACTTACTTGGAAGCGTAGGCATTGTCAGTGTTGGAGCTACCACCAATAGTAATACTAACGTAGATATAGAAGGTGACCTGCCAACCACTTGTAGCAGTCCTTACTTTATTGGTGTAACGAATACAGACAGAAATGATGTAAAAGTAACCAATGCCGGCTATGGTCAGGAAAACATTGATCTCTCAGCACCAGGCAGAAATACTGAGACATTAAAGCCTGATAGCGAATACGGTACTTTTGGAGGCACCTCTGCAAGTGCACCTCATGTTGCCGGTGCATTAGGCCTACTTTACTCGATTAAATGTGAAAATCTGTCTGCATTCATCAAGAGCGATCCTAGTGAGTCTGCCTTGCGCATTAGAGAAGCTATACTAAACGGTACAGATGCACTCTCAACCCTAAATGGAATCACATCTACAGGAGGAAGACTTAATATCTTGAGAGCGATGTCTGACCTTTCTGAATTTTGTTCATTAGATAGTAATACTGTAATATCAGGAGATCTTCAAGTTGATTATGTACGTGATGATAATAATGGAGCATACACCGTATTCTATAAAAGTCCTGATACTAGAGACGTTGACTTTACTATATATAATATCTTAGGTGAAAAAGTATACCACACGATAGGTAATCCTAGCATATTTGCTCGCAGTAACGAAAGGATCGACCTTAGCCGCCAACCGACTGGTATATACATAGCCACTTTAATTTTAGATGATAAATTGGTGAGTTACAAGTTTAGACATATATCTCAATAGCATGACTGCTTCTGAGTGCACTATAATTATGAAATAGAAGCTTTAGAATCCAAATAGAATTACGTAAATTTGGACACGCATAAATATATTTAGCAATTTTTACTCTAGGGTACCATAAATCAAAATAAAAATATATCTTTGCGACCTGTTTGCAGAAAGCTGTTACTTATTACGATTATTTAAATGTGTTATCATCACATAGATAGATGTTTAATATAATAGTATTGCACTTTGAATCTAATGACTTATATGGCTTCGTAGCTCAACTGGATAGAGTACTTGACTACGAATCAAGCGGTTGAAGGTTCGAATCCTTCCGAGGTCACTATTTTACTTTTGAAAATAGTCTTTAGATGTGAAGATATAGTAATAGCAGAAGCGACTGAAACAGATATATTTTTAATAATTACAAAATAAACTTAGCGATGTCTAGAGTTTGTCAACTTACAGGGAAGAGACCAATAGCAGGAAATAACGTGTCTCACTCTAACAGAAAGACTAAAAGAAGATTTCTTCCTAATCTACACAAGAAGAAAATTTATATTCCTGAAGTAGATAGATGGGTAAACCTTAAAATATCTTCTACTGCACTACGTACTATCAACAAGCTTGGTATCTACGCTTATTTAAAGAAGCTAGAGGCTAAAGGAGTAGATACTGGAGTAAAGCTCTAAGTGCAAACCTAATTCGTTAATACACTATAACCATTATATATCATGGCAAAGAAGTCAAAAGGTAATAGAAATCAGATTATACTTGAATGTACAGAGCATAAAGCTTCTGGTATGGCTGGTACATCTAGATACATTACAGAAAAAAATAGAAAGAATACTCCTGATAGACTTGAACTCAAGAAGTACAACCCTATCATGAAGAAATATACTATTCATAAAGAAATCAAATAATCATGGCTAAAGTATCAAAGAACTCGAGAGTAGGTAAAAGAGCAGCCAATGCTGGATCTGGTAGAGATCACGTAAAAGTGATTAAGTCTGTAAAAGATCCAGTAACAGGTAAGTATACTTACAAGGAGCAGATTATCCATAAGGATAAAGTGAAAGAATTTTTCGCTGAGAATAAGTAAGCTCTATGAGCCTATTATATTAGAGAATAATATAGTGGCTTATTAAAAATATATCAAGAGGCTTTTCTGTAAACCAGGAAGGCCTTTTGTTAGTTGTACTAGATGCTTACCTTTACCCGAAGTTCTAGTACCAATTATTAACGATCATAAATGTCATTTAATGAGTTTTTTTAAGAAGTTTTTTACTAAAGAGAAAGAAGAAGAATTAGATAAAGGGTTAGAAAAAACTAAAGACAGCTTCTTAGGTAAACTAGGGAAAGCCGTGGCTGGAAAAGCTACCGTAGACGAAGAATTTCTTGACAAACTCGAGCAAATACTTATAGAATCTGATGTTGGGCTCGAAACAACAGTTAAGATTATTGATCGATTAGAGGCTAGAGTAGCTAAAGATAAATACCTCAATACATCCGAGCTTAACAATATACTGAAGGAGGAAATTATTGGTTTGCTTACTGATAATAATACCGAAGATATAGAAGACTTTACATTTCCAGATGACAGTAAACCCTATGTAATGCTCGTAGTCGGTGTCAATGGCGTAGGTAAAACTACCACTATAGGAAAGCTTGCATATCAATATAAAAAACGCGGAAAAGGTGTCGTACTCGGTGCAGGAGATACTTTCCGTGCAGCAGCAGTAGATCAACTCAAGATATGGGCAGATCGTGCGAAAACGTTCTTCTACAGTAAAGGCATGTATACTGATCCTGCTGCAGTTGGTTATGAGACTGTACAGTTTGCTGAAAATATGTCTCTAGACATGTGTATCATAGATACAGCAGGAAGGCTTCACACTAAGAAGCACTTAATGGACGAACTCTCTAAAATCAAAAGATCAATCGATAAGAAGATGCCAGGAGCACCGCATGAAGTGCTTTTAGTTCTTGATGGAACTACAGGACAAAATGCTATCGAACAAGCTCGACGTTTTACTGAAGCAACAGATGTTACAGCCCTGGCCATCACTAAGTTAGATGGTACTGCCAAAGGTGGTGTCGTACTTGGAATATCTGACCAATTTCAGATACCTATTAAATATATAGGTATGGGAGAAGGTATAGATCAGCTACAAGTATTTAACAAGCGCGCGTACGTCGAAAGTTTATTCAAATAAAAGAGATACTGTCAGGAATGGAACACACTACAGAAGATACGTTAAAAGTAGAGGTACTTAAAAACAAGCTCCTTTTGAAAGTAGAACAACTTTTACTTGAGGAAGATGAATTTCTTCCATTTGGACTAATCCAAGATAGTGAAGGTAGCTTTAGACTTCTAAGTATATCCGATGAAGATGAAGAATACACGGCCGATAAAGCAGTGAAATCCATCAAAGCGCATATCGATTCACAAGTAACTAATGTAGAAAAAGTGCATTCCGGTGGATTTTGTCAAGATTTCTTAATCAACGATGGTGACGCGATACAACTTAATCTTATCAGTAAACTATCTGAAGGGTGGATCTCTGTCTATCTCCCCTATTTTATTCAAGAAGATCGAAGTTTAACTTTTGGCTCTATCATTATGGGCGAACCTATGGAGTAAGCAGCGGCTTGCATGGCAAACGCGCGTCGTCGGAGTAAGAATGTGGCTTTTTTTCTCAAAAAAAAACACATGGACTCCGATAAGCAGCGGCTTGCATCGCAAACGCGCGTCGTCGGAGTGAGAATGTGGCTTTTTTGAAGATAACATGGACTGTGGATAACCTATGGGGCTAGAGTTATACGAGATTCTTTTAGCACAACATGCGATTTCTTCTACTAATTACGAATATTAACTTCCTATATTAGTCTTTTAATCACTCTCAGTACGTGAGAATACTTCATCAAATCTCTATTATAGATACCATAATGATCTAAATGATCAATACGTACACTTCCACTCGCATGAATGATTTTGTTATCTGGTAGGACTATACCTACATGGATGATTTTACCATCCTTATTGACAAAGTATGCGAGATCTCCGATCATAGCTGAATCTACAAAATCAATAGTTTCGCCCAATTCTGCCTGCTGATAAGCATCTCTCGGAAGATAGAGACCTAGCATCTTGAAAACAATTTGTGTGAAGCCGCTACAGTCGATTCCAAATGGAGATCTTCCTCCCCATAAGTATGGTGCATTAAGATACTTATAAGCTATTTTAGTAATTAGCTCAGGAGTCACAGTTATGTCCTCACTATCAAGTACTTGCCCACTAAAGATATATTTTCCAGAAGGAAGCTTGTAATTCATACCATCAAAGTAAGGTAATGACGAGCCCATCAAAATCGGCTGAGATACATCATCAGATATAATCGCCTGTGCGTACTCTAAGCAATGGGCCGTAGATTTAATATACTTTTGATGATCTTCTGGAGTGACAAAATATAACTGCTTGGGATCCACCCAACCTTCATAATTATCATAATCCAACCGAATTTTCACCCAGCTTTTATTTTTACGCTTGATAATATGACAGGTCTCTCCATAAAGAAGTTGGGTTACTATCTCAGACGGATCTTCTGGGTGACTCCGTACCGGTATCACACTAAGATGGCAGATCGCATGATCTAGCTGTATCTTAACTTTCCTCTTCTTTGCCTTTTTAATACGCATTAGTTGTTTGTAGCACCGATAATTATGCCAAACTATAGTATTCTAGATATTATTTTCTATTCTAGCTTAAGCTTTGTATAATTCCCAAGCAAAGACTTTGCTTAATTTGGTCACATCTTCAACTTCTTATCGTTGTAAAACCATCAGTGACCGTTGACCAAAAACAAGCGCGTACCACTATTTTTTAGCCTATATTGGAATCACATTGCGAGTAAGAGTACCCTACAAAGCGTATAAAGTGTCTTCATGATCAATGTCGAATATCAATAAAAATTACGCAGTAGTTTATAATATATGTTTAGATTTGTAATATGATTCGAAATGGCATTCAAAGTACCCTTACCACCCTATTGTTAATAGGCTTTTTCTGTGTATCTATTCAAACAGATGTTAATGCTCAGGATGCACATTTTTCACAATTCTATAGCGCCCCACTACTACTCAATCCAGCTTTAGCAGGAACTATAGATGGTACTTTCAGAATATCTACAGTTTACCGAGATCAATGGAGATCCGCTTTAGAACAACCTCTAAAGACTTATACTTTTAGCGGTGATACTAAGTTTGAATTAAATCGTACTTCAAAACAATCTGATCTAGTGGGCGTCGGTATGACTATATACGCCGATAGAGCTGGCTTATTTAACCTTAATACAACTACTGTTACACTTACTGGTGCTTACCACAAAGGTATTTCAGCACGCAATAATAGTTACTTGAGTCTCGGTTTTCAAGCAGGTATCTCTCAACGAAGTATTGGATATGAAGACCTGACCTTTGGCGATCAATTTAATGCCATTGATGACTATACATTATCAACTTTAGAAGAATTGCCGCCAAACAATTATGGTGTAGCAGATTTCTCTATAGGACTTTTATATACTACAACTCCTTCTAAAGACATGAGCTTTAATATAGGTGGTGGCTATTATCATTTTAACCAGCCCAACATTTCTTTTTATAGCAAGGATGATAATGTTAATCCTACACTGATCAAGGAAAACTCATTAGATGCTAAGCTTAGTCTTCATACTGGTATGAGCTATAGTACTTCAGATGGAATCCGATGGAATCCACGAATCATGTATCTACAGCAAGGACAGCACAACGAAGCTAATGTAGGACTTGGGGTGAGATTTCAACCTAATCCAGGTAAAGCACAAGCCTTTCATTTTGGTCCTTGGTTAAGAGGTACTAATCATGTGGATGGCTTCGGTGTCGAATCTGTAATTCTCATGGCTGGATTTGAGGTCAATAACTGGATCCTTGGTGTAAGCTATGATCAGAACCTTGGAGATCTTTCAGGAACAAGACAAGGTCTTAATGCCTTTGAAGTATCCATCACCTATATTGGTGAACATGATAATAATATTGGATGGTGTCCTGAGTTTTAATTATATAGCTAAAATCATACACTTAAATACTCTGATTACACTGGCTCAGTACACTATACATTGATTGTAGTCATGTAATATTCAGATCCTCGAATTTCAATTTATTTGCTTATCATTATTTCTAGATAGTTAATGCTAAGCAGCTATTTGTAACCTATAGTCAATGGCTATTACTAACCATTATTAACCATGTTCAATACAAAGAATCTAGCAATCATAACATTAGCTCTGTGTAGTCTAATGGTGGCATTCTCAGGTTCGCATGCGACCTCTGCCACAGGTGGTTACACTTCTGCACCTGGAGATGGAGTCTGTGCCCAATGTCATACTGATAATAACACCGCACTAGACGGAGACTATACCGTTACTGGTGTTCCTCAAGAAATCGAACCCAACACAACATATACTGTAAATATACAACTGACTAATCCAAGCGGAAATGCGTCTCGTGGAGGCTTCCAAATATTAGCATTAAATGAAAATAATACTCAAGGTGGTACATGGAGTAATGCAAGCGAAGGCTCGGTATTTAAGACTGTAGCGGGTAAAACGTATCTGGGACATCAGGGTTCACAATCATTTCCAGATGACAATCAACTCAACTGGTCAGCAGAATGGACCTCACCAATAGAAGACAATGCCACATATCAATTTTATGCTGTAAGCATCATTGCCAATGGAGCTAATGGAAATCAAAACGATCGATTTCTGCTTCAGCAATTTGAAGTCTCTACCTCAAATATGGTTACTCCCCTAACGGTCACCGCTGCCTTAATATCCGATGCGACCTGCGCTAACACTAGCGACGGAAGTGCTATTGTAAATATTTCAGGAGGTGTTGAACCCTATGAAATTCTTTGGGAAAATGGCGAAACAACTGAAACATCTACTATGCAACCTGTTGGAAATACGTTTGTTACCGTTACAGATGCTACAGGACTTGCAGTAGAAGCAACCATAGATATAGGTTTTTCTACAACATTAGAAATACAAACAGATTACCTAGCTAGTGTAATGTGTTTTGGTACAAATAGCGGCGCTGTAACGGTATCTGCACCTAACGGAATAGCTCCAATAAAATATCAATGGTCTAATGGTGCTACTGAAAACAATATTGATAATTTACAAAGTGGCATCTATACTGTAACTGCAACTGATGCTAATGGATGTGAATCATCACTCGACTTCACTATTATTGAACTTGAGAAAATAAATATCGAGGTGGATCTTATTTCTAATAATTCATGTAATGAAGACAGTATAGGTGCTTTACAGGCGATAGCGACCGGCGGTTCACCTGATTACATGTACCTATGGAGCAATGGTGACAATCAATCTATTATTGATAGCTTAGTCAATGATATATATACTGTTACAGTAGTAGATGCCAACGGTTGTACAGCAGTATCTTCCCAATCTTCGATATCATCCTTAGATATTGTCCCTCCTTCATTGGTACTAAAGGATCTAATAATATACGCACATACAGATGGGTTTGATGCGATAGATGCAGCGTTATTTGATAATGGATCTACAGATAATTGTAGTGAGATAAACTTTGAATACATCAGCAATCCTATGATAGGTTGTGGGTTTATTGGTACGCAAGTGATTTCTATAATGGGAAGTGATACATTGAATAATAGAGATACTATGGAAGTAACTCTAACTTTAATGGATACGATAGCTCCTGTCCTTATATCAGAACAATTAGATGTCGTAGAGCTTCAGGGTTGTCTACCATTCATATTTGATTTACCTGTCTTTACAGATAACTGTAGCGATAGTCTTATCATAGAACAGCTTGAAGGATTTAGAAGTGGAGAGGTCTTCCCTGTGGGGAACACTGAGCAAGTATATTCTATTAGTGATATGCATGGCAATCAAACGATGTATAGCTTTACAGTGCAAGTTACATCTGATCTTGATGCAAATGTAGAAGTACTCAACTCGCCTTGCTTTGGAGAAGCTGAGGGTATGATTATAGTTGAAGTATCAGGAACGCATGCTCCATATATTCAGGATAGTACGTTAATTGAAACCGGAGTATCCGCAGGTAGTTATCTTGTAAACATACTAGATACTTTAGGTTGTCAAATTATTCACATAGCCAATGTCATGGAACCCTCAGAAATAGAGGCACAAGTGATTACAACGCCTGCTGCGACTAATAATACCTCTGATGGTATGATTGCCATTAGCGCTGAAGGAGGAACCGCTCCCTACTCTATCTCATTATTCGACGACTTGGGTCAAGAAATAGCAATGTCAGATGAAGGTATCTTCACTAATCTTCCATCGTCATTATATAGCGCAGTAGTTTTAGATAGCAACGAATGTGAAATTAATGTGGAAGATATAGATGTCACGTTTTTGACTAACACTTTAGATCTATTTGATATCTACGATATACAGTCATATCCCAATCCTGTCTCTGATCAATTAGTGATTGCCATTAATGCATTACCTCCACATGTATCCTTAAGTGTTAAGACTATGGATGGTAAGTTAGTCTGGTCTGATTTGGCAAACGTAGGAATTACTTCAATTGATTTATCGGATCAATCTCCAGGACTATATCTACTCACGCTTACCGACAAAGAATCATCCACGACACGTAAGATCAGTCTACAGCATTAAACAATAATTATTTTCTAAAAGGTTTAACAGTCTCTTAAGCAAATATGACTTTGAGTCGGTTTAACTTTGTTGTAGTTTATAAATATATACATGAGATACCTATTCACACTTTTAGTACTTACGATATCATTACATATAACTAATGCTCAGACTGGCTTAGACATGATGAAATTTGAAGTGGAGTCTTATGATTTAGGTCCTATCAAGAAAGGTGAAAAGCGAGAATTTTCTTATACTTTCACTAATGTCGGAAAGGAAGACATCCAAATAGATTTAGTTTCTGGATGTGATTGCACAACTTTGGATTGGACAAGATTACCGATAAAGCCAGGAGATACTGGAACAATTGAAGTAATCTTTGACAGTACTGAGAAAGAAGATTCTGATCCTGTAGATGTAGACATTTACCTCAAAAATTTAGATCCTAAAACTGGTCATCCAATGCTAAAGATATTGGACTATTCTTTTCAGTTGATCGAATAAATAAAATTTTCAAAAAAATATAGGACTTCGAATTGAACCAAGTCGTTTCATACTTTGTCTTATATTTGTTTCAACATATTTTGTAATAACACTTAAAACACAAATAACAATGCAAATCAAGAACTTACTCCTCACAGCTTTAATGGCAGTATCATTTTCAATGTTTGGCCATGGAGACCCTATTAAAATTAATACTGAAAAAAGTACTATTACTTGGGTAGGAAAGAAAATAACTGGACAGCACAGTGGTACTATCGGTATCAAATCAGGAGAACTGATGATGCATGGCAACCAACTAGAAGGTGGATCTTTTGTAATCGACATGTCTTCATTAGCTGTCACGGACCTCAAAGCTGGTCAAGGAAAAGAAAAACTAGAAGGACACCTCAATTCTGATGATTTCTTTGGTGTAGAAACATTTCCTGAAGCTTCTTTGAAAATTAACAAGGTGAAGAGCACAGGAAAAGGACAATATAATGTACAAGCTGACATCACTATCAAAGGCAAATCACAACCTATTGAGTTTGTTGCAACTATTGCAAAAGGGATGGCTACGGCAGAAATTACTATTGACAGAACTAAGCATGATATTAAATATGGATCAGGTAGCTTTTTTGATAACTTAGGAGATAAAACAATTTATGATGATTTCGTTTTGAATGTAAATCTTGCATTCTAGTATAAACGCAATATCAATTAAAAGCCTTCTTCATATATCATGGAGAGGGCTTTTAGTTTATCACATGTCAACAATCTACTATCTAGAGTAACCATGTAGATGTATTGCCCTGTATCACCTAAAAGACTCAATCGTACTTACAGCAGTACTGTATTACACCGAGCATCGTCCTTGAAACAATTTGCAGCTTAACTATGATCCCTTTACTCAGTAAATGCATCCGATAAGGTAATGGAGGCATATTAAAGCGTAATTGATTTTAGGCTTAGACTTTATCGTATAGAAGTTATTCACACTCAGACATAAAAAAAGGGAAACCAAAATGATCTCCCTTATAAAACTATCTGTTTCTATTCTTCGCTCATCGACTTTTACCTAGGTAGTAAGTTAAACTCTACCCTTCGGTTAAGTGATCTTCCTTTGAGCGTATTATTATCTGCCACTGGTCTAGATTCACCAAAACCTTGAGAGCTTAATCTACTAGGATTGATTCCTTTCTTAACTAGGAAATCATAACATGCTTTTGCTCTTTTCTCAGACAATCTTTGATTAGCAGACTCCTTACCAGTGTTATCTGTATGACCATTGATAGATAAATTGTAATCAGGATATCTATTCATGATATCTGCAATTTGATTCATAATAGAATGCGATGATCCTTTGATTGTAGCTCTTCCAGTGTCAAACTCTACTGCTCGCATCGCTATGTCAAGAGTTTCTCTATCTTTTACCGTGATCTCAGGACAACCATTTGATGATACTGGGCCAGCTGATCTAGGGCATCTATCTCTACTATCATCTAATCCATCACCATCAGTATCAGGACATCCGTTATAGATTTGTGGACCAGGATCATTAGGACATCTGTCATCAAGATTCGCTATACCATCACCATCATTATCTGGACATCCACCTAAGGCTACTGAACCTGCTTGGTTAGGACATCTATCCACGTTGTCTGCTACACCATCATTATCTTTATCGTTGACTTTTGCTACCTCTGGACAACCATCATTAGCTGAAGTGCCAGCTAGATCTGGACATTTATCATCCGCATCTAGTACACCATCATTATCTCTATCTCCACCTGGACATCCTTTATTTTCTATTGTACCATATACATTTGGACATTCATCATTGTTATCAGAGAGACCATCTCCATCCGTATCAGGACATCCTTTGAATGAAGATAATCCTGCTTGAGTAGGACAATCATCTAAGTAATCCGCAACTCCGTCACCGTCTCCATCTGGACAACCATTAAGTTCTGGTGCTCCAAAAGCGTTAGGACATAAATCTACATCATCTGCTATTCCATCAAGATCACTATCCATTACCTCTTCCTCTTTAGGCATTTCTTTCTTAGGCGTATCTGGACCAAACCAATATACAAATCCTATAGCATGCTGCAAGTTATTACGGTCATCAGAAAATGATACTCTATACTCAGACTGTACATTGATAAATGCTCTATCTGATGCTTTGAATTGAAAACCTAAACCAAATGGTGCTTGTAAATTAAATTCACCTTCTGACTCTGTAACGCCACCTAATCCTGCTACTATATATGGCGTAACTACAGAACTATCTCTGAGAAATTGATATTGAATCTGTGCATCCAATCCAAACACTTTCTTGTAAACTGGTCTTCCGTTTACTTCACTATTAGTATGACTAGTTACAGACCCAATCTTGAAAGGGACAACTAACTTGAGATTATCTTGAAGTTGGCGATAATAGCCTATTTCGTATCCATAGTCATAATCCTTAATCGCACCTATAGAGCCACCATTCTGCGACTGATAATCCATAAATAAGGCTTTGAAGGATATTCCTTGTTTGGCACTAACTTGCTGACCATACGATGATATAGACATCATACATCCCAGAATTGATAGTAATAAGAGCTTTCTCATTTGATCTTCTTTATTAATGTTTAACTAGTAGTACAAATACATCTATTGATTTGTAATAGTTCTTAGATTTCTTGGGATATGTACTACTGAACAACAAAATTAATACAATATGCCGATTTATTACATTATATAACGATTTATTATAATACGTTTAGAATTGATAGATAGTAGCTTTGATGGCAATACCCCACTCATTATCACTTACTCAAGTCAAAATCCGAAACACATCACGCATTATGCTACTGCGACTATCCGATGAGGTTAAATAAAAAAGAGACCATCCGTTAAGGACAGCCTCTATATCTTATAATTCGAAATAGATCTATTTTAAACAGCTCTATCTATACAGTTTAAGTCTTCAAATGCTTGCTTCAGTCTATTTTTAAAAGATACCTCTGCAGCTCTCAGCCAAACTCTTGGATCATATTTCTTCTTATTAGGCTTATCGTCTCCATCTGGATTTCCGATTTGACCTTGTAAGTATGCTTTATTCGCCGATTCGTACTCACGTACACCATTCCAAAATGCCCATTGCGTATCTGTATCAATGTTCATCTTAACTGCACCATAATCGATTGCTTCTCTTATCTCTTCTCTCGAACTACCAGATCCACCATGAAATACAAAGTTGATCGGATTATCGCTGTCCAAACCAAACTTTTCTTTAACGTGTACTTGAGAATTCTTAAGAATCTTAGGTGTCAGTTCTACATTACCTGGCTTATATACACCATGAACATTTCCAAATGCAGCAGCAATCGTAAATTTATCACTTACCTTCTTGAGCTCTTCGTATGCATAAGCTACTTCCTCAGGTTGAGTATACAATTTGCTACTATCTATTCCTGTATTATCTACTCCATCTTCTTCTCCACCAGTTACACCTAGTTCGATCTCAAGTGTCATACCCATCTTAGCCATGCGCTTTAGGTACTTAGCTGAGATTTCAATATTCTCTTCGATTGGCTCCTCAGATAGATCTATCATATGTGAGCTATATAACGGCTGACCTGTAGCTTCAAAATTTGCTTCACTGGCTTCTAATAAACCATCAATCCAAGGAAGCAACTTCTTAGCACAATGATCTGTATGCAGAATCACAGGCACTCCATATAGCTTAGCCATATGCTGTACGTGTAATGCTCCAGCAACTCCTCCGGCGATAGCTGCTTGTTGGCCATCATTACTAAGACCTTTTCCTGCGTTAAAAGCCGCTCCACCATTACTAAACTGAATGATAATTGGAGAATTTACATCTCTAGCACACTCCAGTGCCGCATTGATGGTATTAGTACCAATTACATTGACTGCTGGCATTGCAAAGTTATGCTCGTTAGCGTAGTCTAGTAGCTCAGTTACTTCATCTCCATGTAATACTCCTGCTCTAAATTTCTTGTTTGACATAAGTCTTTATTTAGGTACTAAATATTTTAATTATTGTTTTTGATCCAACATTCGCCATCTAGGCCTCTTCTACAGAATGTAT
>CALKJD010000153.1 GCA_937995755.1 uncultured Saprospiraceae bacterium
GCCTAGAAGTATGAATAGCAACCAAACCAAAATAAGATGAAAAAATTAATCGCATTAGTACTGATTCTCCTAGGGGCTTATCTCGCTTACATGGGCATCAATACAATTACTGGGAGTGAATCCTCTGTAGAAATTATTGGAGTAGAGCTATCGGCTACAGATGAAGGAGCTCAGTCTAATGGAATTATCTATTTAGTCCTTGGATTACTATCCTTGATTGGAGGTGGTGTTTTATTTACCAAAAAATAAATCAAGGCTTAGTAAATCGAGAAGCACAATAGACACTTTTTCGAAAATTAATATTGACAGCCTATCAAAGGTAACTGTCGAACATTGTCTTAAAAATAACAGTAAGACTATTGTTAATAACTTAATCAACAAAACATAAAATTATATGATAAGCAATACAATTGAAGCGCCCTTTACGCTGTCCACTTCCGAACGTATATATATAGAAGATATGATCGCCGGATTAAGTCAATATGAATCTCGAATGACTCAGGTCAACGTATTCTTTAAAGAAGATGATGGCAATACACCCAACGGTATATTATCGGAAATAAGGATTCGCGTTCCTGGCAATGATTTATTTGCAGCCTCTACTCACGAGGATTCAACTAAAGCATTTAGTAATGCTTATGATGCTGTAAAACGACAACTCAAGAAAAGAAGGGATAAGCTTAATGATCACCAATCAGAAATAAGAGATCTCAATGAAATAGTTAACAACACTTTTGAACCTGTAAAAAGATAATTTCTTGTTTATCTAATAAGATTTTTAAAATTCTTGAAAGTTGAATAACATTTTGCTCACCCATTAAATAAATGAACATGAAAAATATATTTTTATTGCTACTATTAACTTTTTCCGTTGGTGTCAGCGCACAGAATTTTGGAATTAGAGGTGGCGTAAATCTCGCAACACAGGACTTTGAAAATAATGAAGTCGATGCAGGAACTATAGTAGGCTATCAACTTGGTATCAATTATGAAGTACGATTTAATGATCATATATCGGTACGTCCAGGGATTATGTATGCCACTAAAGGATCGTCTCAAAAATTTCCAGATTTAACTGCTGAATCCAGATTTCACTATGTTGAAGTACCAGTGGATCTCGTATACGACCTTGGTATAATTGACATATTCGCTGGACCATATATTGGGTATGCCTTCAAAGCGGTACAAGAAACCGATGGCGAATCAATAGACATTGACTTTGACGAAGATAATATTAAAAAGATTGATGCCGGTGTAAATTTTGGAGCTAACATCGATCTTAATGAACGCATTTATTTAGGTGCGTATTATTCATTAGGTTTATCAGATCTAACTGATGATAGCGACCTTGACTTTGGCTCTGATGAGTCTATAAAAAACAAATCTCTTTCTGCCTTCGTAGCATTGAGATTCTAATCATAAAATCGATTCCTTATTTTGCAAGACGATTGTAGACTTCTGTCCACAATCGTCTTTGCTTTTTACCTTCAGTATTAATCTTTGCAATAAAGATTTTATCTCTTTCTTTACTTTTATGAATGTGTATTGAGGACTTCTAATTGATCCAAAAGACTCTGCATCTTATCCATAATAAGATCTAAGTCTAAATCAAATACGGCATGACCCGTAGACAACTTTGTTACTTTGATGGCCTTCCCTAGTTCTGAAATATTTTGAGGATCACTAAAATCTGAATGGTTTGATTTAGATCCATTAATATTACGAATTACAGCATCAGATTTGTGCATTTCTAACTTGAAATTATTTGCTGGATTACCTTTCATATACATACCCTCAAGGCGTTTTAACTCTAGCGCACGACTAGAAAGAATTAAAAAAAAGGAATTGACAATAATTAAAACGTCCGATATAAACTGATTGAATATATCTAAGACAACACTGTTTAACAATATTATGACAAAAGTTAAACATAGTCAATAGGCATTGATAAATTTTAATTCACAATACAACGGACAGCATTTAAGTAAATAAAGAAATCATTGAAAATCAAAGACTTATAAGCAAGGCCATTCGAGAGAAAAAAATATTTTTTTATAGACATTCTCACTCTCGCTAAATAAAGAGCTCACTAGCCAACCATCATTCAGCACTCATTCTACTCCTTTGCAATCAATCTATCCATCTGAGTGGCTAATCCATAGTGTTCACTAACACTGTTTTTCCTCAATACATTCGACATAAGTGCTACCATATATTTCTTCTTCGTACTATCACTTTTCTCAACGATGGCAATGCTGTTCATATAGTTAAATTTATTACCCGCATATTTTTTTTTCACAAATCCAGGCTCATCTACAAAACTATAAAGACTACCGCTTTTGAAATATACGGCATCATTAGCAATTGCTCCTGATCCTGCATACCTGATACGACGATCCGTGAGATACATCATCCTCTTAATTTCCAACGACGATCTTTCGTTGACCACTTTACCTTGTTCTAGTGCATACATATACTGCATAAGTCCTTTGGTAGAACCTATACTTCCTCCCTGACGAGGCACATACTTACCTGCACCTCTAGTGAAAAACCCTCCAAGCTTCCAATCGTCTTCAGCTATGCCTAGATCTCGCAAAGGGCAGTTCATTACATCTTCTGAAAGATCAGCTAATATATCTTTATCTGTATCGACGAAAAATGCTTCCATCTCTTCTCTACTAGCACAATCATACTGCTTATCCATTACATGCATCAGTATGGCTTCTCTCATCAATATGCTCGCTGCAGCATTACTACTTTTAGAAAACATATGATCTAACCATTCGTAGAGGGTGAAGCTGTCATCTACAGTTATATGTCTACTATAATACTTATCCTTTTTGATATCATAGAAAGGAACAGTATGATGATTAGGAACGGCAAAATCACCTCCTTTGATCTCCTTGGTATAGAGAACTGCTCTGATCATATCCCAATCATTGCCGTATATTTTTTCTAATTCTGAAAAGAGCGCAATCGCTACAGCAAGTTTACCTACACTACCAGGTTGGTATCCTACATTCTCTTTGCGACTCGCATATTTAATATGCTTAGGATCACTGATATCCATAATAGATAAAGAGTACTGTGGCTCTAATGAATTAAATATACCATTGATGGTTCGCTCCATTTTATCATCCTCCTTTGGCCATTGCAAATCTTGACCGAGTAAGTTAAGTTTGATATCATCCATCATTAAAAATGCGCCATTCTTCAATGTGGATTTAACGGTAGAATCTTGATATACTTTCCACTGATATGCCAGTCTATCTATACCTGTATATGCATAACCGTCTATAGGGTAAGCATTGACAAATTCAGTAAATGATATCAGAATTGCAATTACTACTACTAATGTTTTTTTCATGGTTTGATTAGTTAATTGAGGCTGGCTATTATCAATCAAAGTTAAGTTGAATTTGAGTTGTACGAATCTTAGATAGATATTTATCTTGAGTAGCGTTTGGGATGAAGAGTTATTGTTATTGTTCTTTTCTAAACTCTTTACTTCTACAAAGTGAAATTGGATTGGACAACTATCCGCTTCAGTTGAAGTACGACCTTAGTCGTACCACAACTTACCCTACATTTATTGATCAAGAATAACATATTTATCTGTGTATACCGGATCTAAGCTTTGTAGATAATTAGAACCTGTGGCTTCTCTATTTTCCACAAAGGGTCTCACCTGAAACAGCCATATATAATCATCTTTGATTCCCAGTTCTATATCGTATGGTCCATGACCACCAGTCGCCTCATCCATCTTATTAGATATCTGTGTAGCCATCTCTTGCAAATCAGTAAGATTACGACTACTCAATACAGGCTCATAGAAGCTTGTCGTTTCGAAAGTAGATCCACCACTCGCAGGGATCACTCTATATTTAGTCTCTCTACCAGGAGAGATCAGTTCTCTATATCCTTGTTTATAAATGACATAACTTTCTGCTGATTGGCCCTCTACAGCGCCACCGACACCTCTACTAAATGATATACTCATATCACCCTCAGATCCTCGACTCACACCCTTGGTAATGATAACACCAGATCGATCTACATTGACACTCGGAATAATAAGAATACTAGGATACACTTCTTCTGGATTATCTAAATACTGTTGTCTCCATTGGTAACTTCTCTCTGTATAAGGTGATGCCCACACTTGCTTAATTCCCTTGAGGATCTTATCACGATCTAATACATTAAATAGAGTAAGATTAAGTCCTGCTCCAGTAAACTGAGGGAGGTCTTCCATGTTAGTATCACTTCTAAGGAATACAGGAATATCTCCTAATTTCTTTCCTAGTATAGATTTAAATTTATTTTCAAGATTATTTACAAGGCTTTCCTTTAGTGGCATCTCTTCAATATACCCTCGCAAAATAGCGAGCTCTTGCATGGTGGTACATTCAATTTCTTTTTGATCTTCACCCGCAGCTAAAGATTCTTTCTCGTTAGCAAATGTGCGAGTGAGATAATTCCAATAGCTCTCCCCTACTCCTGGTATTTTTTGGAGCATATGATCTTTAAATATTCCAAAGGGAATCACGATACCATCAACTACATGCTCTGGAAACAACTGTTTTAGTTGACCTAAATTAGCAGCCTTGGGGCCACACCACTTTCCTGAATAGGACGCATCTATTTTAGACATATCTAACAAGCTATCTGAATGCAATTTTAATTTATCCATCGAGATAGTAATCCGCTTTCTATCTTCTCCATTTTTCTTAAATATTTTCTTTTCCTCATTTGTCATATCAGATGCTAAGGTCAGCTTCACTGCTCCTTTTGGCGATACGGCGTACATTACTTCCTTGCCGTCATACTTCGTAAGATTGTCCAATGTTTCGCTACTAATGAGTGCGTTAGGTATCGCCAGATTACGAGCTAATAATTGGACATGAGAGACTGGATTTCCTTCTTTTACATTAAGTATTCCAGCCACTGGTTTGAGATCTGCGGGTGGTCTATCAAAAGCATAAATCTTATCCGCATCTAAATCCATTCCTTCTACTGCTTTGGTAAGCACTACTAATGTACCTTTTGCAATACCTGGATTAAGTCCTTGGATTCCTGTGACACCTTTATCATCCATCACTACAGAAGATGATCCTGACGTATTATTAAACAATCTATTGAGCTGCTCGACCGTCTGACCCAATGGCAATATAATAGATGATCTAATCTTGTCATCAGTAAATCCATACGCCAATGGTTCAAACTTATAAAACTCAGCAATGGGCTCTGCGTACAATGACATAATCATCTGAGATGACCACTGGACTAGCTTCTCAGTTGCATATTTATAGCTTTCTAAATGGTCTAAACTTACACTACTTCCATGTAGCCAATCCATGTCGTTTCTAATATTATCGTATTCCCATTGCTCTATATATCCAGCACCATATAGACCTTCAGTCATAAAGCAAATCTTATCTCTTATTTCTGAGAGAGACTTAACCTTATATGCATTAAGATCTAGGATCAATTGCTTTTCAAGGCTATTGGTCAAATCGATTAATTTGATCCTGGCAGTCATCCACCTAGTATTGAATAATTTCTCTCTTATTTGCTTAAGCAATTCACAAGTAGCCATGGCTCTTATGTGTGGTGGAGAATCTCCGTTATTAGCTGTGTAGGTATCTAATGCTTCTTTTATATCTGAGCCTTTGGGTAGATAATTACTGTATTTCTTGATCGATTCTATATCAAAGGGTTTATACATCTCTTCCATGTTCTCCACTAGCAGATCCGCATATTCTTTCTCTTTAGCGTTTAGCTTTTCACCTTGCGCAGAAATCCAATTTTTCACCGCAGGCAAATCAGCTTTTGATGGATTATTATGAATCTTTATTCTTAGCTCCATAAAGGTCAACTCCTCATCTGCTAACAACTTAGAATACGCTCTTACTCTCTGAGATACTCTATTATCTTCACCATGCGGCACATCAATAGCCGCCAACCTTAGTAACAGATAATTTTCCTTTACACGCTGATCACTATTGGTTGTCCATTCTAAAAATTCTTGTCCCCACTCTTGCTCATCTTCTATCTGCTTGGCCCCTCTATAATTCTTTGCTTTCTGTAATATCCAGCCATTATCAGATTCATACAAGTAGTTGGTAATTTGATATTGCTTCAGCTTACTATTTTCATTTGAAGCATCCCAAAACTTCTCTTTATCACTTCCTACTAGTATCTGATCTAGAAAGATGTGCTTATTCTTCGCTAGCGATATGATTTTTTCCTTGTAGGTAGCATGTTGAACACCCTCCATTGGCTCAGGACATGGGTCTCTGGCTTCTCTTATGGAACCATCTTCACAGAACCAATTGATCCCTTTATACGGCCCTCGAACATCTTCCTTAAGTTCCTTTATATACTGCTGATCGACAGTCTGAGCTTGACCATATATAGCACAGCAAATAATTGCAATTAATAATTGAGTTTTATGCAATTTCATTGACAAGTTTTTTGTTTTTACGTTTCGTATTGGATAACACTAAATATGACATTTAAATTCTAACCATACCATATTGCTAATTATTAAATATACTTCACTATAGCTCGATAGGACTAAAACATACATCTCCATTTGACTGTTAATTGATCACAAAGCGGATAATCAAGAAATGGTCTATGAAGTGCTAACCGCTTCAAATTAATCAAAAGCTGTACTATTTACAACATGGCAAAACTTACAATTGGCCTATTCAGATTAACTATAGCAAGCTAAATATAAGTATAACTCTTATAAGTCTGCCATGAATCTGAATGTTCGAAAATGAGCAATAAAAAAGCTACGCGATTGATTATGAGGCGAGTAGAACCACTTTAACCAAGCCTTAACTAAGAAACAGTATTAATATCCTTATCTTCGTATACTATGACAATATTTAAATTATATATAACTATAAGCCTTTCAATCCTATCTATACTTAGCTCTTTCGGTCAATACACTACTAAAGACGGAATCTACCCATATGAATCTAGTCTCTACATGGAGATCAACGAGAACAGAGATGAAGTACTCCAGCGAAACTTAGAAAAATTTATTTTCAGCAATAGTAAGTGGAAACAACTCGTATCTCAAAAAAGAATGGCTGTAGGTCTAGTAGATCTCAGACAAGAACACAATGTAAGGTACGCATCTATCAATGGTAACCATATGATGTATGCAGCTAGCCTACCAAAAATAGCTGTATTATTGACTGCGATGGAATCTGTAGAAGAAGGTTGTCTGCTTTATGATGATATCCTAAAAAAAGATCTCCGACTGATGATTGCCAAATCTAACAATGCTGCTACGACAAGAGTCATAGAAAGGCTTGGATATGATAAGATCGCGGAAGTAATGATGAAGGATGAATATAACCTATATGACAAATCTAATGGTGGAGGCTTATGGGTAGGAAAAAAATATGCGAAATCAGGACATAAAAAACCCGATCCACTCAAAGGACTAAGCCACGCTGCTACGGTAGATCAAGTATGTAGATTCTATACTATGTTGGCCTATGGAAAACTAGTAAATCCTGAGATGAATGAAGAGATGATGAAATATCTTAAAGACCCTGAGATCAATCATAAGTTTGTCAATGTCCTCTCTCGTATCGCTCCTAACGCAGACCTATATCGTAAGTCTGGATCATGGCGAACATTTCACTCTGACAGTGTCCTAGTAGAAGGAGAAAACGGACGTAGATATATCTTAGTCACTTTGATAGATAGCCAAGCTGGTGGAGCCATTTGCAAAAACTTAGTAAAACAAGCAGAGAAGGCATTGGGCTTAAAGAAGGATACTGGATCCATCACAACTACTACACCTAAAGTACCTGTGCTGAAGCCACGCTCAGGCGGATCATAAGATTTGAAATAGTTCTCTGAGTAACTACGTCACCATGTTTGTTGATATAGTTTAATGCTTTGATCAATTTAGGCTTTCGTACCCTTATCCTTTTTAAGGCCTCTTCAGTATAGTCTTTGTGAACGATCACCTCCAATACCGGCACGGTGATCTTTCGCAACCGATAGCCTAACACACCATCCAAATAATCTAATGCTTCATTTTTTTTCTGCGACTTCAGCGCATTATATATGACGTTAATATCTTCTCGTTGAGTAATCAATGCTAAATAGATAAACACGGACAACATAGATTTATTAATTAATTGCTGCGTATCACGGCTAAGCACATTTAGCATATTTACAGATACTTGATCTGCTCTATCTTTAGCATGTACCTCTATAGTTGTCATTATTCCTGCCATCCTTTTAAGATGATAAATCTCCTTGGACAATCGACGATAATTTCTAATATCATTAAATCTAAGGTGGGGATATTTTCTTCGACTACTATTTAGCGTTTTTAGCGCTACCCTTTTAGTCTTGAGTGACTTAGCATCTAATAAGGTAAACAGATAATCGATATGTCTCTGCTTATCAACATACTGGCAAGCCAACAAATATTTCCTAAAAGTAGGAGGATGGACCTTTCGAAGCTTTACTAATAATTCCAATAATTTATTTGGGAATTCGGAAATCGTTTGATAAAACACTTTGACATTCTCTGGACTTATAACCTCTAGTTTGAGTTCATCAAATAGATAAGAAGTCTTACCATAAGCAATAGCTTTTAGCGCTTGCTCTTGATAGCTTGGATCTATAGATAGCTGAATAGCATCTTTGAGAATATAATACTTATCAATATACTTCCCTATAGCAATAGCCTTATACAATTGACCGTAATACTTCTGAGTACTATGACCATAATCTTGTAAACTCAAGTGGCTTATAGATATATCGATACGTTCATAAAGTTTGTAAATTTTTCTTTGCTTAGAGTTTTTTCCTATCGCTTCAGCTAATGCAGCAGTCGCTATCACATAATTAGCAGCCGATAGCTTTTTAAATATAGCATTGACTTCTTTAGGATTACTCGTAACCATGATCTTAGCGAATAACACTGCCTTACGAACGACTATAGAGGGATCGTTAATATGCGGTGCCAGTACAGTATCTACCTCAGATTTGTAATCATTAGCAAACCGAAGAATGGCTGATTTTCTCACCGTTCTATTTTCATGTTTCATGAGATCTAGCAAAGCCGATTTCTGATCTTTATTGACTGAAGTCACCTTACGCAAATAGTCATCAATATAAAATTTCTTAGAGGTACTCCCAATACGTTCACTCTCACCTAGCGGCAATGAATCTCCAGATATAGCATTGGCTAACTCCGCCGTGTAGGTCACTTTTGATCTATAAATATAATATAGCCATAGTGCTGATATCGAAATCGTAATCCAAAGTACAGAGACGAATGGAAGATCCATCCTATTGATCACTAGATAAATAAGTACCCCAGCAGCACCTGTCGCCAGACTATCTACTACTACATCTATAAAACTTTTCGCTCTCGATCTCAAAGAAGGACTGAGCGGCATGATATTGATTTCTGTAGACGTCTTATATATACTCTGCTTCAGACTGCCATCTAGAAGTTTTACCAAAATTCCAAAAGCTAAAATCGGAAATATAATCATGGCCACACAACTCAATATGATGAATACAGGCATGATCATGATACTTTTCTGTACGCTGAGTCGATCAATTATTTTATTGACAAAAAACAGCTGAAAAAGTAAGCCAACAATATTGATTGTCGAATACCAAAATCCAAAAAAGGAGGTAAGTTCTTCTTCCTCTGTAATATTGACATTAACCAAATAATTAAATTGATAATCCACTAACTTGGATACGATAACGCCCAAACCAATAATCATAGCTAGGTTACGAACATGAGGGTTCCTAATTGCAGTAATACCACCTGCTTCATCTCTAGTAGGGCTAGGTTCTGCTATATGCGTATCGAGATCATCTTTATATTCGGTATGAATGGCATACATGATCAAGCCACTAAAGCAAAGCAGCAATGCAGATATCAAAACCAATCCACTATTACCTACAAATGGTAAAACTATACTCGTAAAATATCCACCAAAAACACCACCCGCAATAGCACCAGTACCGATGTAAGCATATATTCTTTTAGCGTCCCTGATCGTCAGTAAGGACTGGCAGTATTGATAGAAATAGGTAATGGTAATCAATGAAAATAGTGAGATATATACATATAATCCAACGCTAACCATTGGATTAAGGAGATCCTTGATCATACATACACCGATAGCCATAAGTATCACTATGTGTATCAACTTATTTACCATAATGGAGCTAATCAGATTAGACCGCATACTCCACCGACTTACTCCAGCGTGTATAATGACCGCAGTAGTCGCTATCAGCACATAGGCCAATGGCATAATGCTGACTCCATATTGAGAAAGCATCATACTCGTAAATACAGGCTTGAGCACTAATAATATACTGATCAGGATAAATATATTACTTTGCAGTAATAATATCATCTTGCGCTCACCCTTACGAAGTTTCATATACTTCTCTAAGAATGAGTCTACTTGATTATATATTTGATCGGTTAATCGCATGTAAGATTATTAGTAATACTCATAGGTTGACAATATAGTACTAGTTATCTTAACCGAATGTTCGGAAGCTAAAAAGTACATGATTCTTTAATAGATCTTCGAGTTGATACTACTTCAAGGCGATAAAAATATAACTTCACTATTGATTACTATATTTGACAATAAACCGTTAAAAAGCAATGATATAGTTACTGTGACCATGCAAAATACTCTCATTAAATGAATTGGATAGTTATATCCCAAATAGCTTATATCGCTGTGATCATAACAGTGTGTCTAATTATACTCTACAATACTAGGAGTCATAATAAGAGTCTGGTGTACATACTATTGGTTATATTCTTACCTGTAATAGGAGTTGCGCTGTATTTGATATTTGGATTCAACTATCACAAGCTCAGACTCTTCAGAAATATGCCTGAGGAAAACAAGAAGCTTCGAGAGCGTATAAATTTAAAATTTGATAACCACAACAAGATTGCTGATCGCAATGGGGCAAATCTAAAAGCTAGCCATAGAACATTATCCGATTTCATATTTGAGGGTACAAGTATGCCCATTACCGATGGTAATTCGATTGAACTACTTGTGAATGGAGAAAGCAAGTTTCCAGAGGTTCTAAAAATGATTAGGGAAGCTAAGCATCACATACATTTAGAATATTATATTTTCAATGATGATGAGACCTCTAAAGATATCGTGGATCTACTTATAATTAGAGCTCATGAAGGCATCAATATCAAATTCATTTATGACGATTTTGGCAGTCGCAATATAGGTGATAACGTAATAATGAAAATGAAAAATGCTGGCATAAAAGTCCAGCCCTTCTATGAGATAAAATATATGCTTCTTGCCAATAGAATCAACTATAGGAATCATCGAAAAATAATAGTCATCGATGGCACCACTGCATTTGTAGGAGGCATCAATATAGGCAACGAATACGATAATAAAATAAAAGCCAAAGGAAAAGTATATTGGAGGGATACTCATCTGAAAGTAAGTGGACCTATCGTCAAGTATCTTCAATGCGTTTTTCTACAAGATTGGAATTTTTGTTGTCAAGATTATATCGTCTCCGATGACAAGTACTTTCCTGAAGTACAAGCATTCTCTAGCAATAAAAAAATACAACTTGCTGTCTCCGGACCAGATACATCGCTCCCCTACATAGAGTATACTATGCTTAGAGCGATCTATAGTGCACGAGAATCCATCATGATTACGACGCCATACTTTATTCCTGGAGAGCCTATTTTAGATGCACTCATCGCTGCACAAAAGAGTGGCGTAGAGGTATCATTACTAGTTCCAAACAAATCCGATAGTAAGATAGTCAATACCGCAGCCAAATTTTATTATACTCAACTCATAGAAGAAGGTGTCACAGTCTATCTCTATACCAAAGGTTTTGTGCATGCCAAGAGTATGGTTATAGATGAAGCCATCAGTATTATAGGATCAGCTAATATGGATATTAGAAGCTTTGATCTCAACTTTGAGGTTAATGCCGTGGTATATGATCAATCGTTTGCCAAAGAAATGAAAGATGTATTCTATACGGACACCAGTAATTCTAAAAAAATAGATCGTGAAGCTTGGCTAAATAGGTCAAAAATTGCGCAACTTCCTGAAAAAGTTATGCGCTTAATATCACAGGTACTATAGGCTGATTTAAAGTTTGGCTTTCTTCTGCACTTGGTCTAATATATGCTCTTCAACAAAGACTGCGTGCTGATCCACTACTAATTTATCTTCATGATACATCGTATAGGCATATGTAAACTTAGCTCCAAATAAAATCAAAATAGACGAGTAGTAAACCCAAAATAAAAATACTACTAAAGAGCCGCTAGCACCATATGAACTTCCTACATCTGTAGAACTAAGATACAGTCCAATTAAGAACTTCCCTAATACAAACATAATCGAAGTAAATATAGCTCCGACTCTTACATTCTTCCACTTCGTCTCAGCATCAGGCAATACTTTATAAATGAATGCGAATATCAAAGTAATAACCATAAGTGAAATTAATCCATTAATAATCATGGCTACAATAAATCCGAACCCTGACAAATAAAGTGCTAACCAATCACTTACTACAGACAATAGAGAATCAACCACGAAGGATACCAATAACACAAAGCCTATACTCACTATCATCGCAAATGAAACTATCCTATCAATAAACAATTTTAGGATGTTAACCTCTGGATCTGGCTTGATACCCCATATTTTATTAATTCCATTCTGCAAAGAAATAAAAACAGTGGTAGCACTAAATGCCAACACCAACAGACCTATGACTTGAGGTATGACACCACTATATTCCATACTTGCGTTTTGTAAAATATTCTCAGCTTGGTTTACAGTCGTCGGACCAAGATACTTACTGAGTTGACTAAGTAACGAAGATTGGATTTGATCCTTTTCATATGCTGTGCTAAGTATATTGATCGTCAATAGTAAAATAGCTGGAAGAGAAATTACGGTATAGAATGCCAAAGATGATGCATACGTCATTGGATCATCATCAAAGAAAGTTTTAATTGTATTCTTCAGTATTTTCAAAAAGGCCATACAGTTAATTTATATGCCTTACTTAAATACGCATGCTTATGTTTGATTTTATTGCGTCCGCAGCATTGTATTATTAACATTAAACACACATAAACTGCCTCTGTCAAGCGAACTCATCAAATTCCTAAATCAATCCGCGCTTAATTAAAAAGATTCATTTCCATCAATTGATCCAATTTCTTCTTATCACTATCATTTTGGATATTAGCTTGATAATCTTGACGAATAATATCCAATTGATTATTTATACTTTCATGATAAGTATCTTGATGGGCCTTCTGTACTTTAAGGTACTTCAGCATCGTGATCAACTTCTCCATCAAAATGATATCATGCTTACAGTATTGACGGTATGCTGCTAGCATCTGATATAGCATATCATCAAAATTTACTGTGGTAAGTTCTAACGTATAGCTGCTTTCATCCGATTGGTATAGTTCAATATCTCCTAACTGCATACGCAATGCAAGTAGCTCTGTAAGATAATCGATAGTCATGACTGCCGTACCAGGATCATTAATACCAGGCGACATTGCTTTGACTCCGACTTCAGTCATTTGCTTGATACCCAATATGTAATTATCATCAGCTTGGTGATTATTAGAGTAAATGATAAACCCATTTAACCTTGCCAATTCATCTTCTGTCAGTTCCTTATCGTACATCATCACTGTGGTATTCGGTAGAACGTACTTTCCTTTAAAAGGAATCACTTTTACATTGACTTCAAACTTCTGCAGTATATCCGAGAGACCTTCTACATCTACTCCTTGATAGTAAATCGCCTTATCACATTTAAATTCTTGCCAATTCTTCCCCTCTACATCAATAGGTTGAACGTTTGTATTTTTTTGACTTATTAAATGATCAATTCTCTTTTTTGATTGACGATATATTTGGTCTAATATATTATTGATCTGTATACCTGTACTGATACTATGAATGAAAAATATAAACATACCTAAACAGATTACACCTAGTACAATACCTATCAATATAGACAGCCCATTAATCGTAAATTTGTCGCTATCTGAAACGATACTGATAAGTACAATGATATTATATATGATCGTCCCAAGATAAGTACCTAAGACTATTTGATTTCTCTTATCAGATATAAGGCCGGGTAAGAGGCGTGGCGAAAAATTACTACTTGCCTGATTGAGGAGCACCATGACCATAGAGAAGCTAAATACCATCAAAGATAATATACCACCTATAAGTGTACTAAGTATTGCCCTGGCAGTATCAGGATCGCTGATCACCAAGTAACTTGCATTCTCCATAAAAAAATTAGTTACCTCAGATGTCTCTAAACTAAGAAGCAACAGACTTAATAGCAATAAAAGAATAGCTATCAGAGTGGGATAAAATGCTATACTAGATATCACTACCAAGTATAATGAGTAAATCTTAGTTCTAAAGTTGGTTAACATCCGTTTGTTTTGTTATTCATCTGTAAAAGTGCATAATTCTTGGTATTGTTCATTATAGCTTTCCTCCTGTCGAACAAATTGTATTCTAATAGGTTCCAATAGTACAATATGGTAAATAATTACTTAATAAAGTACTACTCTAATACTGCATGCCATACATAACCACTCTGAATAAGTGAGCCTTTCTAAAGAATCTCAACATTACAGAGAATCATTATTAATAATAATTAAACGCTACATCTATGATTAGAGAAGGATCTACAGTTTCTTGGAAATGGGGAAAAGGAAAGGCAGAAGGAACAGTAATTAACACTTACGATCATAGCGAGACTAGAACCATTAAAGGAACAGAAATAACAAGAAATGGAGAGCAAGGCAATAAAGCTCTATACATTAAATTACATAACGATGATGGCCATGTATTCAAACTCGAAAGTGAGGTCAATCATATAAAATAACAATACAATGAAAAAATCAAAATTCACAAAACTGGAGACCACATTATTCAAAAATCTACTCAAGACAAAGAAGAAGAGAAATGCCAAAGAGCTAGAGTCGATTAATCAATTGATAAAAGATCAAAAAAAATACATCAAAGACACGGATATGGATTTTGGGTCAGATGCTTCGAAAATCAGAAACTTTGAAATGCTAAAGCGAATGAGATCTAGAATGGTCAGTAAAGATGAAAAAATACAAGATGCTCTAGACAGAATCAAGGCTGGAACATACGGTAGAGATATACGGACAGGAGAAATGATCCCTACCCAACGTCTACTAGCCAAACCTCATGCTACAAGAGCGATTACAAAAAAATAATATAATCCATTAAAAAGAGACCTCGATGAAGACATTTGAGGTCTCTTTTTTTATTGCTCTCTTCGCAACAAAGTAAAAAAATTATAATCCAACAGTACACCACCGAACAATCTTATACCCAAACAAGTATGAAAGGCGAAACAAAGATTTAATCATCGGATATACAATTTCTCATTTTGATATATCACAAAAAAAATAAATTATGTTACGTTACACAATCACATTCATCGTCATAGCATTAATTGCAGGAGTTCTAGGTTTTGGAGGAATAGCAGGAGCCGCAGCAGGTATCGCAAAAATATGTTTCTATGTATTTATCGTTCTTTTCATACTTTCATTCCTATTTAAAGGCGCACCCAAAGTCAAGTAAACTTTATAATCCCATGACACACAAAATGACTCTTTTCAACCGAGAAGAGTCATTTTTTATTGCCCAATTCTAACTTTCCTAGCATCTACAATTATTGCCAAATGATTACAATTTGCCTGTAACCCTTTCTTATACTTCTTTGTTATGTTTTATGATATCATGTTTCCCACTGACAATTGCTAAACTTATATATGGCAAAGATTAGAGGAAAATGACCGTAATAGATATATTGCGAAACAAGACTTTTAATAATTTCGGTGAGATGTATTACAGCGATTTACAACATTTTAATATGCGCCAAACATTTGTTTTCATTATTACAGCATTGCTGATCTCATCATGTGCTACTAGCGCCCTGAAACTAGGTACAGAAGTAGAGGATTGGACAACAGATACACCACAAAGCCTAGATGAAATATACCATTCTATTTACTTAATAGGTGATGCTGGAGGTGCAGAAGCCGATAGCTCAACCCTACCACTACTTCGCTTAAAAACACAGTTAAACATAGATAACAGAGAAGACAAACAGACTGATGTAATCTTTCTAGGTGATAATATATACCCAGTAGGCATGCCACCCATTGGACACTCTGATAGAGAAGAAGCGGAGCATAAGCTAAATGTCCAATTAGAATCTGTTAGAGATTTTAGTGGTAATATAACCTTTGTACCTGGCAATCACGATTGGTATGAATACGGACGCGAAGGACTCAAGCGCCAAGAAACCTATATAGAAAATTATCTATCTCAGTACAATGAGAAATTTACTGACTTCTTTAGACCCAGTAACGGATGTGGCAATATAGACATCATGAATATTTCGGATGATATTAGTTTGGTAACTATAGATTCTCATTGGTTTCTTACCGACAAAGAAGAAGAATACGATTTCAGTGATTGCGAGATACAAAGTCGAAATCAATTTGTAACTGCATTTAAGGATAGTATAGCCTTATTAAAAAACAAAAAAGTATTGCTTACCATGCACCATCCACTCTTTACTACAGGAAAGCATGGAGGCAACTATAATCTAAGTGCCGTATTAATGCCTCTAAGTAAGCTGAAAAAGGGCTTGGTCGTGCCCTTACCATTAACTGGTTATATATCCACAAAAATGAGAACCCGAACCTCTCCGCAGGATACTAAGAGTTCGGAATATGCCAGCTATCGCAACTACCTAATTCCTCCAATAGAAGACCATGGAAATATCATAGTCGCAGCAGGTCATGAACATACACTTCAACACAACCAAGTCAATAAAGTCAATTATATAGTAAGTGGATCAGGATCTAAGAGAGGACCAGTTGGCTTAGAAGATTACACTAAGTTTGCTTATGGTAATTATGGCTATGCATTGGTCGATTACTACCGCAATGGTCAGATATGGCTGACTTTTTATGCCAGCTCAGAAGATGACGATGAATTTGGAATCGTATATAGAAATCAACTATTCTAGTGCTCTAAGAAATGAAGGATACCAATAGATGAGAAGCGAATGAATATCGAACAAAAATAGATACTAGAGAGTATGAAAAGTAAAATTACGATACTCTCATGGACGAATTCAATAAGCAAATATCATCATCTTATACTAACCTAGTTGAGAAACTAACTTCATGGATAGATCTCATCATATTACAGGTACCTAACCTTGTCGTTGCCCTAGTAGTAGCAACTATGGCATACTTTTTCAGTAAGTATGTTCAGAGGGCTGCTGAAAAGGCTACCGCAAAATTTACCGACAATAGAACGATCCTACATTTGGCGTCTAACCTCACTACTGTAATATTTGGGGTAATCGTACTTTTTCTCATCTTAAGCATATTTGACCTCAGTAGTACTATCAATAAAATATTAGCTACCGCTGGTGTACTTGGTTTAGCAGTGGGTCTAGCATTGCAAGATCCTATGACTAACTTATTCTCCGGAATAGTGATGTCGGTTAGAGACTTGTATACTATAGGTGATGTAGTTAAAACTAATGGATACTTTGGTACTATCAAAGACATTGATCTTAGAGTAACTACTATCTTAAGTCCCACCGGCCAGATTATCACTATCCCTAATAAAGATGTTATACAAAACCCATTAGAGAATTATACGTCATCTGGTATGCGTAGAGTAGACATCAAATGTGGCGTAAGTTATGGTGACAATCTTTCCGAAGTGAAAAATACTGCGGAATCAGCCATCAATCAAATTGATACTAAAATAGAAGACAAGCCAGTTGATTTAGTTTTTACAGAATTCGGTGATAGCTCAATCAATTTTACGATTAGATTTTGGATCGAGACTTGTTCGCAAAGAGATTTTCTTATGGAGCAATCTAAAGCCATCCAATTGCTCAAGTCAGCTTTCGATGAAAAAGATATAATGATACCATTCCCTATTACCACATTAGATTTCGGAATAAGAGGTGGTACACCCTTAGACAAAGTGATTAATCTAAATTCTAAAAATGGTAAGCCACGTAAATCACTAAGTACGCAAGGAAGTTATTCACATTAATACCTCGCAATTATTTACAATTATAAAGGTCCTAGAATTAGAGATCTAAACTAAAATATATAAAATCATGAACAATATAAATACAGCAACTGCAATCCCAAAAATACAAGCGATCCTAGAAGAGGATATTAATACCTTGAGGACTATGTTACGCAACAAGCCAACTGAAACAGATATATACAAACTAGTAGATAGTCTTATAGATGCTAAGAAGTATATAATAGACAAACTTCCTAAAGCGCATTTGGATATGGGGGCATCTCCAAATCCACCTCAGGCCAATCAACCATCAACTCATGGCAAAGTCCATAATACTCAGATCAAGGATAGCAATAAGCTACCAAAAATATTCTTGGGAATAGAAATCGAACAAGCTGACTTTGTAAAGAAAGCGCTATTGCAACCAGGCGTACCTAGCGGAATCAAAAAACTGCTTAGTGACGTTCTAGATATTTATCATAAAATAATCGATCAGCTAGAAAGAGCAAATAAAACGCACCAACTAAATCCCTTAGTAATATAAGCGTAATGGCATTGATGTAGAAATTATAAATCAGCAATCGATTTGCCTATATCAATGTCATTTCCAATTTTGAAACCCTAAAGTGAAATTACCTAGCGCCTAGTGACTTTCTATAAATCAATTATCGAACATAGGCACAATAAAGCAAGTATTAATAATACAATAAACACATTAAGATATATGAAATCGACACAGCACACCTCAAACGACGCTATCGAAAAGCAGCAATCAAAAGAAAACACTCCTATTAAAAACAAGAGCGATAGATTAAAGCTGAAAAGAGTAAAAGAAAAAATAGAGTCGGCATATCACCCAGATAACAATTTGTTTATCTAAATTTAGCTTATAACCCTAAAATAAACATTATGGATCTTTTACTTAGTGCAATAGTTGCCGGCGCTGCTTTCTTTATAGGTGGAAAACTTCTTCCAGGAGTAGAGATAAGAAGTTTTTTGCAAGCCATATTAGCTGCGGTCGTAGTGGCATTCTTAGATATTACTTTAGGAACTGTTCTCAAGATCGTAACACTCGGAATCTTATCCTTAGGCATATTCACTTGGCTACTGAATGCTATACTTATACAAGTAGCCGATTGGTTCTTACCAGGAATAAGAGTCAAGAATTTTTGGTGGGCACTTGCTCTGGCTGCAGTAGTAAGTATATCTAGTGGCATTTTATCTTCTTTAATATAAGCACTCCTAGCGCTATACTATTGGCGTATTCTGCAATAGTTGACAAACTAATTACACTAACATGATATCTAATTACCATGTTAGTTTTAGTCGTACTACTATTTAGCTGATGCACAATCTAACAAGAGCATAAAAATACAATCCAACATAAATATTTTTAAAGATCTGCGTCAAATTGCCATCACCTAATTCGATTTTATTTTTTTGCGGCCAAAAAAATAATATCATTTATTCGTATTTGAATAGCATAACATCAAGTATAAAAAAAGAGTTGAAGATTGCTCTTCAACTCTAAACAATGAATTTCCGTAATAGTATTTAAGCTTCTAATCCAAATTCATTCAGCGCTTTATCAATAAGGCTATTACTTATATTATTTATATTCACTCTATCTGAAGCAAATTGAGTTTTAATGTAAGAGATGTAAGTTTCTATATTTACATCTTCGATCGATTGCCCACTTTTAAAATGATTTTGAAAAATTTCACCTGTTATAGTTGTCATGAACCCAGCTATAGATGCTTTGATTAATGCTTCACTCAACAGCTTTTCCATATTAGTATACGACATTATAGAACCTACTAGTTCTGAACATAGCTTAGAAACCATTCCTGTAACTATGGATGATACCACTAAATTTGAATTGTCTTCTGTAGTTACATTATAATTTTCTGCCAATTTTTCCACCATCGACATTTGTACATATGCTACTCCAGCCATATCCAATAATGGTATAGGTATAGCTGCTATAGCCGATGCTTTGGCCGTAGATTTTTCGATTATGCTTTTAGCTGCTCGATCTGAATCCATTGTAAGATCGTCCTTAACCGTACTTGTATCTATTGTTGCTGTATCCATTATTAGTTTTTGTTTTCTAAAGACCTTACTTCATGGACAGACAATTGTTCGATACCTTATGTTATTTGATATATACTGTTTTAACGTTGACAAACTCACGAATACCGTAATAGCTCAACTCACGACCATACCCACTCGTTTTGATTCCACCAAAAGGTAGACGAGGGTCAGATTTTACATATTGATTGACAAAACAGCAACCCGCTTCTAATTCGTATTTAGCGATTCGTTCACCGCGTTCAACATCTTGAGTAAACACGCAGGCTCCTAATCCAAACTCAGTATCATTTGCTACCCTTATGGCTTCATCTTCATCTTTAACTCTAATTACAGATGCTACTGGTCCAAAAATCTCCTCATTATAAGCTGGCATACCTTCTTGGACATCCACTAGGATTGTAGGAGGATAATATGCGCCATCACTATCTGGAATATAACCACCAATAACTAACTTGGCTCCCTTACTTACACTGTCTACTACTTGCTGGTGCACTTCATCTCGAAGATCATATCTAGCCATAGGTCCTAAATCGACATCCGTCATAGGATCACCCATCATTGCTGATTGCATTTCTTCAGTAAATTTTCTCAAAAATTGATCATATACTTCATCTAGGACTATAAACCTCTTGGCACCAATACAGCTTTGTCCAGCATTCAGCAATCGTGATTGTCTACACTGTGATGCCGCATGGTCGATATCTGCATCTTCTAACACTAGGTAAGGGTCGCTTCCTCCTAACTCCAGCACTGTTTTTTTAATCTGACTTCCAGATTGACTAGCAACCGCTGAACCTGCAGGTCCACTACCTGTCAATGTTGCAGCCATTACTTTAGGATTATTTAATACCGCTTCGACTGCATCACTCTTGATCAATAGTGAACTGAATGCGTATTTTGGAAAGCCTGCATCACGAAATACTTCTTCTATATTTAATGCAGACTGTGGTACATTAGAGGCGTGCTTTAGCAGCCCTACATTTCCAGCCATCAGAGCTGGCGCTGCAAATCTAAATACCTGCCAAAATGGATAATTCCACGGCATCACCGCAAGTATAATCCCAAGTGGCCTAAAGGATATCATGCTTTTACTCGCATCAGAATCAACTAACTCGTCTGCTAAAAATTGCTCAGCATGCTCTGCATAAAATCTACAAACCCAGGCACATTTTTCCACTTCTGCAATGGCCGAGTTGATGGTCTTACCCATCTCTAAAGTCATAGTCTCTGCATAAGACAATTTTCTTTCCTCTAATAGATCCGCCACGCGATTCATCTTTATTGCTCTCTCAGCATATGTCGTTCGCTTATAGTTTCTATAAGTCTTATTTGCATTATCTATTATTGAAGAAACCTCTTCGGAGGTATGCAGATCATATGATTGTAATTCTTTTCCAGTACTTGGGTTCTGTGATTTTATTTTTGCCATGATATTTTTTATTTATTATTAAAATAATCTTGAAGCTCATTGGTTAACTCATCATTGACTTCGGTAGTAATAGGTATTTCGATCACTGCCAATTCGTTAGTCGAAATTGTATGTTGTAGCACTCTATTTAGGTCAGCTACATTTGTAGGTTTGTACCCTTTTATACCAAAACTCTCTGCTAACAATTTAAAATCTGGATTACCTAATTTTGTGCCAAAGGACTTCCCTTCACTCATTTCCTGCTTCCAGGTGATTAGTCCATAATTGTTATCATTAAGTATTATAAAAGTAACTCCTACGCCTAGTCTCTTCGCAGTTTCTAATTCTTGTATATTCATCATAGCACCTCCGTCACCCATGATACATACTACAGGCCGATTAGGATCTACAAGCTTTGCAGATATACCTGCTGGTAAGGCCATACCCATAGTTGCGAGTCCGTTAGAAATCAGACATCCATTCGGACATTGAGTATGATAGTTTCGTGCTATCCACATTTTATGACTACCTACATCACTAATAAGTAAGCCATGATCAGGCAGCACCTGTCTTACCACATTTATTACTCCAGGAGTATTAAAAGTCGTATCGTTTGTTTCTAGT
>CALKJD010000154.1 GCA_937995755.1 uncultured Saprospiraceae bacterium
GGTGAGCGCATGGATTTTGAAGTGCCATTACCTAAAGATATGAAGGCTGTGGTGAATCAGATGAGGAAAGTAGTGGGTGTTGTTGAGTAATTTAATAATAGAAGAATGCGTAATTATATTTTAACAACACTTACATTAATCGCTTTTTCATACAAAAATAGTCACAGATGGTGGCTTCGGCAATAAATTACTTATTGATACAAACTATTAAGCAACCTATTGATTATTCCACTTCTCTACCCTAGCCTTATATCTCTTCTCACTAAATTTCCAATCCTTGATATTGTAGTTTGATTCTATTTTTTCTTGTTCTTCTTCAGATATCAGATCTGCAAAGAAATCAAATCCTAATTCTGCTTCTAGGTCATCGATGGACATCGCATACTCTTCAAGTTTATTCTCACTTTTTTCATGTGGAATTACAAAAGCAATACCCTTACGCTTAGGTTTATCTATATCCAATATCACTTTATAAAATGCTGAAGGTACAGTCACCTTATTCTGCTTTCCGATCGTGGTCAACCTAGGTCTATTCAGCATAGGTCCAGTAACTATATAAATTCGATTATCACTATATGCCCAATCACGTACTTGCTCTTCTAGTTCTTTCCAGATACCATTATTCAATTCTCTAATCTGTGGGCTCATATTGCTCATATACATAGACTCCTGCATAGCGTCCGTATCAAAGGCCATATCACCTGCAGGAGCTAAATGCCCTCTAGTATATCCACTACCGCTATAGTCACGATGAAACGCAGATCTAGTACTTACATCATAATCTGGATTGTATCTTTTAGCTCGTTTGACATTCTTTACTTTCAAAGATTTACGCGTCAATTCGTACGCTACCCATTCTGCTTGCTCATGCTTTTCTACATATGATAGTGAATAATGCTTATGGTGTACGATCTCACCATTACTACCACTAGGCAAATAATACAACTCGCCTGTTTCAGAGGAAGCAGGAACTGTATAATCGGTAAATAGACTATCTTCCTCTACAAAATTCTTACTATTGATATAAAGTATACCAATGATCAAGACTACACCAACCGTAAATGCAATATATCTTGCTAAAGTAGATTTTGCCCCTTTTCCAGCATTATGATTCTTTCTAAACTTCGCCATTTATTTCTACTAATTTTCTTGCTTTCATTAAGTCTTCATAGGTATCTACCCCTATCGCTTCGTAACTAGTTTCTTTAGCTAGTATATCATAACCGTAATCCATCCATCTCAATTGTTCTAGAGACTCCGCTTTTTCTAAATCTGATATAGGCAACTGGATCAACTGCAATAGAATATCTCTACGAAATCCATAGATCCCAATATGTTGAAAATATTTCGAATGATCCATCCATTTGCGATATGGAATATCTCTGTGTGCTGGTATCGCTTGCCTACTGAAGTAAAGCACTTTGTCCAACTGATCTCGTACGACTTTCACTATATTGAAGTCATGCAGTTTATCTTCATCTTCAATCTCTATACACTGCGTAACTATATCACTTGCTGGATCGACAAACATCTCTATCAAGTCAGATATCTGATTAGGATCAATGAATGGTTCATCTCCTTGTATATTGATTACGACCTCATACTCAGGAAATTTTGCAGCCACTTCAGCCACCCGATCTGTCCCACTTGGATGATTATTTTTTGTCATTGCACTGTCTAGCTTATGCTTAGTACAATACTCCATGATTCGCTGATCGTCTGTAGCTATGACTACTTTATCTACGGCATCGCACTTCTTTGCCTGATCATATACTCGATGTATCATAGCCTTAGATCCAATCATTTCCAATGGTTTACCAGGCAAACGTTGAGAGGCATACCTCGCTGGAATTACTACTAGAACCTTGATCAATTCTGACATTATTACCCTTTGATTAAATGATATGTATAGATGAACCAAGATAAATCTGCGTATCGAAGTCTTGGCTTACACTACAAAGGTAATTGAATCGTTACAATTCTCTAACACCACTTAATACAAGTATAAATGATAGTAAACTAGAAAACGCAATAAAAAGCTAAGAAATAAGCGATCCTAAGTATCAGTAGGTTATATATTACAATTTAATTTAATATATTTGCTGTATTAAACTAACATAGCTTTCGTCTAGATGATATCTATAGATACAATAGAGTGTCATAAAAATAGATTATTGAAGCGAAACCAAATAAAAAAGAAGGCGTAATGAAACATAAATTTACCTTCATCTTACTATTAGTCTGTATAACCGGAGCTTACTCTCAACAGAGTAGCAACCCATTGATTGATCAGGGTTCTGAGGTCCTTTTGGATCGCTTACCTGAGAATGACTTTTATTATACACACATTTTTCAGAAGGGACAAACAGTTTACAGTCTGGCTAGAACATTCAAAACTAGTGTAAGTGAGATCTACGCTATGAATAATCTAAATGCCAAGTCATCAATAGATATTGGTCAGACAGTAAAAGTCCCATTTTCACTCAATGCCCTTTATACAGAAAAATCACCATCTGTATTTGCAAGTAATAAATTTGTGCCAGTATACTATATAGCTCAACCAAAAGAGACGTTATATCGAATTGGAAAAACCTATTTCGGTCAAGATGTAGCTACATTTGCTTCAAGAAATAAGATAAATGGAACATCAATTTCTATTGGTCAAAAATTACTTATTGGATGGTTACCTATCAATGGTGAAGGAGCCGTAGTACAAGTCAATACTACTATTATCAAAGCGGATGAAGTAAAGAAATCGGATACAGTAGAAGGAGTGGTATCGTCCCCTAGACCTATGAGAGAAAAGTTTGTGACTACTATAGTAACTCCAGAATCATTGACTGAAACAGAAGATAACGTAACTGTACCGAGTCCAAGCAAAATCAAGAATGAACTGGCAACTGCATCGGAAGAACTACCTGACTCATTAGCGACTAAACTAGAAGCGCCAGTAGTAGAAGTAGCCCCTACCACAAGAACACGCAGAACTAGAGGAATCGGAATATGGGAACGCAATGGTCCATCAAAGCAAAAAGCCTTTGTACTTCACCATACAGCAAAAAAAGGATCAACTATAGAATTATACAATCCACAGTTGAATCTAAGAACAACTGCAAAAGTACTAGGAAGGATACCTATGGGTACTTACCCAAGTGATGTATCTGTGATCATGTCTAGAAAAGTAGCAGATTCTCTAGGTGCATTAGATACAAGATTTATGGTTGAACTTAAGTTTATCGAAGACCTTTAATCTCTTAACAAGCTATGCCTGCACCTAGTCCAAATCAAAAGTTCCCTCTAAAGGGATATGACAAATTGTGTTTTCTAAAAAACGTGATCAAAAGTCCCAATATAATTATTGGAGACTATACGTACTACGATGATATCAATGGCATAGAATCTTTTGAAAATAACGTTAAATATCATTTTGATTTTATAGGGGACCAATTGATCATTGGTAAGTTTTGCAGTATCGCTGCTGGAGCTACTTTCATCATGAATGGAGGCAATCATCTTACCCAATCTGTTTCTTCATTTCCCTTTGCCATATTTGGTGATGATTGGAGTCAAGCGATGGATGGTAAATCTTATCCCACTAAAGGAAATACAGTCGTAGGCAATGACGTATGGATCGGATACAATGCTACGATTATGCCTGGAGTAACTATCGGTGACGGAGCTATCATAGCAGCCAATAGCACCATTACTAAAGACGTAGCACCATACACAATTGTAGGTGGAAACCCTGGAAAGGAAATAAAGAAAAGGTTCTCTGATGATAAGATTGAAGAGCTTCTTAAAGTTAAATGGTGGAATTGGGATATTGACAAAATAACCGAGAATCTATCATGGTTAACTACAGCCGTTCAATAAATATTTCCAAGTCAAATTACTGATATCATAGTAATAGAGCACCTACCATTTCACCTCACTTTTCTTAGCTATTTATAGCCAAAAGTAAAGTTTCAAATATTCATTCTCCAATTCTAATTTTCTCTAAATCAGAGCATCCTGTTCTGCTATACAATACGTATTTCACTCTAACTTAATTGTGAGCCAAAGATCAGTAATTTTAATCTTATTGATAAAACTCAGTAAGCTACCGTAAAGCCGTTTTACTATAATACTTACCATTGATATCAGCAATGTCTCTCTGCTTCCACAAAGGCAAGCATAAGGCTTAGTTCACAATCCCTCTATGATATACTCAAGACACTTACAGCGACTCATATAACAATCGCTATCTTATCCAATTTACTCCTAGTGATAACGCTTGCACTTTCTTTGAATGCACACAGTTACAAAAAAAGAAAGAGCCTATCCGTATTAGATAGACTCTTTCGAAAACATGAAAAAACTGTACTTATCTTAAGCGACTAATGCGTCCTGATTCTTTCTAATATTCCACCGTTATCAATTACAACTTCTGCATCTGCAAAACCTCTATTAATAGCTCTAATCTTAGCTGAATGTGCTTGCTCTATATCTTGGAAACCACTTAGTATAAATATGGTCCAACTTCCTTTAGTCCACTGCTCAATTTCACCTAATTGCTTAGCACTTTTGATATCGAACCAAATTGGATCTTCGTATGAAGCTAATCTCACTTTATAAGATGTTCCTTGGCTTCTTGGAGTTGAATAATTAGATCCATTATAATCATATTCTTTACCTGCTATGAATAATTCCATGTCAGCAGTATTCAATGATTCAGATGTAATAAATGCATCTTTATATCCTTGCGCTTTTACGTTAGCCAACACCTTGTTTGCTTCATACTTATCTGTAAAGTATCCAAGCTTAATCTTCGTACTTGATTGGCGATACATTTTATAGATGTTACCATACTTGATCAAGCTTTTGTAGTCACCTACATTTCCTTTACTCTTACTTAGAGAAGCTAATTGAATAAAGTAAGCTGTACTTACTGCAGGTAAAAGATCACCATAAGCCACTCTTTTAGCACCAGCCATATTTATATCTGCTGTGATAGATCTAGATCCTGGCACTTCTGTAATTAGCTTAGTAGCTAATGGCTTGCTTATAGCTACTTCTGCTGTCTTCATTTCTGGCATCGCTACCTCTTCCACGATCTCTACTTGCGGTGTAGTTTCAACGACAGCAATTTCTTTTGTATTAATAGGAGCTGTTTCAAGTTTATTTAAAAGTACATTATCCATTACTAGAGTTGGTACTTCTACTATTGGCTCTTCGCGAACAATGTTTTGAGAGATTACTTCACCTTCTTTTACGGTGCATTTTTTGTCCTCTGCAACTTCTACTGCATGGGCAGTCATCATTATATCTTGGCTGCTATTTACTTTCTTTTCACCTACGATAGATAATATCTCAGTAGATACTTCTGCAGGCACTTTTTCAGCTGATACTTCTACTTTAGCTGAATTGCTTTTTGACATCATTGCATCAGCTTCTTCATCAGTAATAATCTTGATATTAGTTACTTCTTCATTAGCAACTAATTGTACTGAAGAGTGACTTTGCATTTCTGGTAATTCAATTGATGCCGGCACATAATCTCCACCTAACTTAAAGGCTGCTGGTACATCTACATCATTATAAATCTCATTGATACTATATAGTATTTCTTGAGATGTAGGAATACCATAATAGATATCATCACTACCTCTTCCACCTAGTCTATTAGAAGAAAAATATAACGTCTGATCTCCTTGCTTTAATGCTGGATAATAATCATCTCCAGGAGAGTTAATTCCATTACCTAGATTTAAAGGGTACGTCCATTCCCCCATTACAACATCAGATTGAAAGAGATCATATCCTCCTAATCCTGCGTGATAGTTAGATGCAAAATATAGATTCACACCATCGAAGAAAGGAGTAATTTCATTACCAACAGTATTTATCTCTGCTCCTAAGTTTTGTGGTGCAGTCCATTCGCCATCTTTATTATAAGATACATAGAGATCATATCCGCCAAAACCACCTTGTCTATTAGATGAGAAGTATAAAGCACTTCCATCAAAAGCTAAATGAGGAAAAGCCGTTGAGCTATTCACTTCATTGTATTTAAATGGTTCTTCATCAATAAAGTCCCCTCCATCAATTACTTGCGCAAAATGAATGGCATGATCTTCATCTTTCTCTGCTACTGGCTCATGATTGTTCATCACATTAGATGTAGTGAATGCACATAACTCTTCTTCCATAGCATAGCTAATAAAACCTAAACCATGCTGTGTTTTGATAGCAGATCTTAAAGGCATACTTTCTATACCATCCTTTTTGATATATAATCTACATCCATCCACATCTGCTTCAGAGTCATTATCTCTAAAAGAAGTGAATACCATATCATCACCATAAAACTTCATGGCGATATCAGATTGATTACTATTACAATCGTCTAACATAAGTTCATACTTTGATTGCTCTCTCATAAGATTAAGCGCAAAGTCACAACTTAGCATAAAGTGTTCTGCTATATCAGTATCTACAATCTTGTAACTGCTGTAATAAGACGCTGCCTTTTCATAATCAGCTATACTCTTAAGTAAATGTCCATAATACAAATTGTACACAACAGGTACATCTTCATTTACCATGGCTACTTCGTACCATTCTTTAGATTCTAGTACTTTATTAGTTCTACGCAGACATTCTGCAATTTGAAGCTTAAGTACATTTCTTTCTGGATACTTTTCTAGGGCCTTGATATAGGTATCATAGGCTTTGTCGTAGGCTCTAAGCTCAAATTGCTTATTGGCCTTTTTGATGATCTTCTGCGCAGTAAGTGTCGTCGAAAGACTTACTAAACACAGTAATACCAGTAGTTGTAGTTTTCTAGTAATCATGAGTCATTTAATTGATTATGAAGATAAGTAGTTCTGCCTTAGTAACTTATCTGATATATGTCAATATATTAATATACCATAAACAAAGATATAAAAACTATTAATTGCTAGGTAACTATATATGATAAATTATTTACATATGAGTATTTCGTAATACATAACTACATAACGATACATATTGAGCTTGCCCACATACCACTTTGTGCAAAAAAACACTAAAAACGTCTGCTTAACATCAACTTGTGGATCTGATAGCCACTTTGACAAATTATTATTCGTTATCTTGCCTTATATCTATAACCCACATTAGATTTTCCTATGAAGTCATGCACCCAAATTCAATTGATAGCTACCATCTTACTCAGCTTAATGGTAGCCAAACCTACCTATGCACAAGAACTAGATCATGTACTAGGAGACATCATGGTATCTATAGATATTAAGTCTACTCCTTATTATCTGGGAAGACAGCTTACAAATTCAATGGGCACCGATATAGATTTAGCATACGAACAAGTAGCCTCAGTGCCACTAAATGTTTGGCTTTTAAAATTTGACCATAACAGTATCAATGAGATTCATCTACTTGAAAAGCTAAAATCTCTTCCTGGAATACACCACGCACAATACAATCACATCATTAAATTAAGAAATACTCCTAACGACGAACGCTTTGATGAGCAATGGCAATACATCAATACAGGAGGAAACACAGGCACTGCAGGCGCTGACATCGATATGGACCTAGCTTGGGATATTACAACTGGTGGATTGACCGCTCAGGGTGACACTATCGTAGTAGCGGTTATAGATGATGGGATCGACCCATTACATGAGGACCTAAAAGATAATCTTTGGAAAAACTATGGAGAAATACCTAACGACAATATCGACAATGATAATAACGGTTATGTAGATGATTACCTAGGGTGGAATACTAATGAAGACAACGATAATATCGCTAATGACGATCACGGAACTAGTGTCTCAGGAATAATCGGAGCCAAAGGAAATAATGGCATTGGAGTAGCAGGAGTCAATTGGGATGTAAAGATCATGACCATAAACGCTATTCCTGCGCCAGAATCAGGAGTCGTAGCTGCATACTCATACGTATGGTCTCAGCGTAAAAGATACAATGACACTAATGGAGCCGAAGGAGCTTTTGTAGTCGCAACCAATTCATCATTTGGACTCGGCATTCCTGCTGACGAAGCTCCATTATGGTGCGACTTCTATAATCAACTAGGACAAGAAGGCATCATCAATGCCGGTGCGACGAGCAACTCTGGGATAGATGTAGATGCCGTAGGAGATGTACCCTCTAATTGCACCAGTGACTACCTTGTCGTAGTTACCAATATGCTTTGGGATGATGTAAAGAGAAATGCCGCAGGATATGGAGCCACTAGCGTCGATCTTGGTGCATATGGCCAAAATGTATTCACCACGTATAGAAATAATAGTTACAACAGTTCTTTTGGTGGTACGTCAGCAGCTACTCCGCACGTTACTGGAGTAGCAGCCCTACTCTACTCTATGGATTGTGACGCTCTGATTACTGAAGCTAAAAACAATCCATCTGGCGCCGCATTAGCCGTCAAAAACTACATCCTTAATGGCGTAACACCTAATGAATCGCTAGAAGGGATTACCACTACCGAAGGCAAACTAAATGCAGCCAATACGTTACAGTTAGGATTAAATGCATGTAGTAACTGTCCGCCTCCGATTGCATTTACCATAGACAATGTCATGCCATTTATGGTTAAGATTGAATGGTCTGCCGTGAGTGATGCTAATAGTTATGATATAAGATATCGTGAAAAAGATGCCACTTCATGGACTACTATTACAAATGTGTCTGCACCTTACACTATCGAAAATCTATTATCTTGCTCGGTGTACGAAGTAGAATTAAAATCAAACTGTACTACTGAAAATAGCGACTTTGGATTTGCTCAGAATATCAGCACTACTGGATGTTGCGAATTACCTGAATTGATAACAGCCGAAAGTGATGGCGATAATGTGTTCTTCACTTGGGATGCTGACGAATTTGTATCCACATATCTTTTTGAATATAGACTCCTTGGATCCGAAGAATGGACTGCAGAGACATTAACAGAGAACAACTTTGTACTTACTGAGGTAACGCCTTGTATTTCTTATGAAGCAAGGTTGACTGCTATGTGTAGCGACTTCAATTCAGAATCCGACTTGAGTGACATCACAATATTCACCACAGAATGCGGCTCGTGTACTGGATCAGGCTATTGCTCTATGCTGGACTTACTGAATAATGAGTCCGAATGGTTAGATAGTATATCAATTGGCGATATCAACTTTAAGTCTGGGCAAAATGAAAATGCATATGGCAATTACTTAGGAGGGCCAAGCACTAGCTTACTTAGAGGTAGTATTATACCATTAGCTTTAACTCCAGACTTTACATCTTCTTCATACGATGAATACTTCACGGTCTGGATAGATTGGAATAATGATGAAATGTTTGACGAGGATACAGAACTCGTTTTTGAATCTCTAGAAGCTTCAGAAGGAACGATTAATGGAACCTTATTCGTACCAGAAACGGCAAATCTCGGAAGCACAAGGATGCGAATTATTATGAACTTTGAAACGAAGCAAGGACCATGTGGACCGAGCACACAATCATTTAGATTTGGAGAGGTAGAAGACTACTGCGTTGACATTACAAACATCAACTCTACAAACAATCTGATGGACGAATTAGAAATATCGTTGGTAAGCAACCCGATTACAGATTATATCAATTTTGACATTGTAAGTGAATCATCTATAGACCTCAAAGCTAGCCTATACACCATTGATGGAAAACAGATTATATCTGAGAGATGGAACACATCTGCAGGTGAGAGTAATCAATCCTTGGATGCTTCACATCTCTCTAGTGGTTTATACCTTATACACGTAACAAACGGCAATAGATCAAGCACTTTTAAAATCGTAAAGTTCTAGCTAATAATATTCTGTTAAAATTTCTCATTTCAATCCAGTCTTTTTAACAAAAGACCCAATATTTACGTTGCGGTATTTATTCTGTATATAAATAAAAATCGGACGATAATTGTGCGTTTAGAGGAGCAACGTAGGACCAAAATCAAGCCCTTTTCCATAAATCAGTATGATTATCGTTTATTTTGAGCTTTCAAATGTTAACTAATTGTCTTTTTAAGAATAATATTCTGATTTTTTATTCAAAAAGTTGATTTCTACTGAAATTTCACCCTATATTTGTACTATCAAAAATATTAATTGGCAAGTTGCAAATTATCTCTTCCCATTTTATGAGTATAAAGCCATTAGTATTTGAGAGTTATTTAGATACGGTTATTTGATTAAGTAAAATAGCTCATTAGCGAAAGTTAATGAGCTATTTGTTTTTTATACCTTATTAAAATAGGTTTAACTACTTGATACACTCTGTTATTAAAATATTCTTTGCTTTGAAAAGCACGCGACCTTCTAAAAAAGCTGAAAAACCAGTCTCTTCATGATTTTATAATATCCCTCGTATTTTCTCTACTTAAAACCATTGAGATTTTGGTCTATAAAGTTATGTGGAAACTCTTCTAAACCTTCAAATCCAAGTTTGTTATCTACGCCTTCTTCTGGAACATAGGCCGTACCGAAGATATAATCCCAACAGGCCAAGGTGAGCCCAAAGTTTACACCATAATATCGATCAGAAGGAAGATCTTGCGTATGGTGCCAAATATGCATCTCTGGACTATTAAATAATTTCCTCATAATAGGCCCCAATACTAAAGACCCTATAGTAGCAGCACCCAGGATAATACCAGTCTGTAGGAGCGCACTAGGTTGCTGTACTAGATTAACATCAAACAAGCCACCTGCGATAACTATACCTATCAATGCTCCCAAAATACCACCAGTCACCCTACCACTTACTGTGATATTACTATGATTGAAGTGTCCCCAAGCTAAAGTGAATATATGTATGATGAAGAAATCATGTAATCCTATCCCAAGCAGGGCTAATGGAATGTACTCGATCGTGCGGTAGACCACATTTTCCATCCAATGATATCTAAGATGCGCTGCGAAGCCCATTTCTTCAACTGAATGATGGACTTTGTGAAACTCCCATAATCGATCTGATCTATGTAGAAGTCGATGCACCCACCATTGGACAAAATCTCGGACAAAAAAACCGACAATCAAAATAGCCCAAACTGGCCAAGCATTCATTGGATTGCTGGATTTCAAATCAAAACCAGTTACAGCTAGTATACCATCGTTAAATAAATTGACTAGGACATCTGATGCCGCATTATATATGATAAGCGAAAAAATAAAGAAGTTGAAAAACATATAGAAGCCGTCCAACCAAAAATCTTTGCGGAATACCTTTTGATTCTTACGCCATGGGATAATTACCTCCAATACAAAGAAAAAAAGCGAAACAATTATCAACCACCAGAAGTAAGACTTCCAAGAAGGATTTGTGATATCATTCCAAAGGTAACTCGCATAACCACCATAACCATTGACAAATATGTCCCAGTATTTTTCCATAATCCAAATATATAAGATAGCTAACAGAATATAAGTTACAATGGTTACACATTCTCTAATTATTAGAAGACAATACGCTGAGATAGTAAACCAAAGGATTTGGCGATCTAACCTAGCAACATATATCAATTTTTATACTATGTTTACTCTTCGGATAACAAATTCATCATTAATCTCGTCTAATAGATACATCAAGCAATTATTCATGAGATATACCTTTTCTGTTTTATTCACACTATTAGTGACAGCCGTTGCATTTAGCCAAGACTATCTTAATGTTGACTTCTATAAAATCACTGACGGCTACGTCATTTTTGCGGATAATCATGAGCTCTCCCCTGTATCAGTTCAAGTTGATCTCGATCTTAAGAACATGAAATCAACAGAAGGCAATAATAAGATTTTTGTTATTCCTGCCCAAGTCACTAATTATGAAATTACAAGAGTAAAGATCATAGATAGTCGCAAGGCTAGTAAATTTCATGTCAATACATTAGCTGGACTTGGAGATCATACTCAGAAAGAATACGACTACGATTATCCTTACGACTTGCCTTATGACTCCAATGTAACCCATAAAGTAGTACAGGGTTATAATGGTCAATTATCTCATAAACACCAGCACGCATTGGACTTCAATATTCCATCTGGAGGCAGAATATTAGCTGCTAGAAATGGAGTCGTAGTCGATGTAGAAGATCGCAACAGTAAGAGCTGTGGTCATCCTAAATGCAACAAGTACAATAACTACGTACGTATATACCATTCAGACGGAACATTTGCAGAATATACACATATAAAGCGTGGAAGTGCCAAAATAAGAAAAGGTGATACTGTCGCTCAGGGACAACATATTGCTTCTAGTGGCAACGTTGGCTGGGCCACTGGTGCACATCTACACTTTGAAGTATTTCTCATGAATATGGACAAGAAAGTCACTGTGCCTACCAAATTTAGAATAGCTCAAGGTATGCCTCCTCAGGAGCTGATTGAAAAAAAATCTTATAAAAAGAATTACTAGTCTGGGTTAAGCCATAAGTACCATTCTTTATGATTCATTAACCTTTGGGAATATTTGCATCATCCTATATCCTATTTTAGTAAATTTGTCTAATGAAGATAGCAGTTATAGGAGGAGGAGCGGCAGGATTTTTTGCAGCAATATCAGCCAAAGAGCACCACCCAGAATCAGATGTATGTGTACTAGAAAAAACTAACAAGCTACTAAGCAAAGTTAGAATATCAGGAGGAGGAAGATGCAATGTGACTAATGGATGTGAAAACACTAAGCAACTTGCAGATGGATATCCTAGAGGCTCTAAGAAACTAAAAAAGGCTTTTAAAGTATTTGACAACAAGGATACCTGGAAGTGGTACGAATCCAGAGGCGTAGCACTGAAAACAGAACCAGACAACAGAGTCTTTCCTGTTTCGGACAATTCCCAATCCATCATAGATTGCTTACAACATGAAATCAACAAGCTTGGCATCACTATTATAGAAAAGGCTGGTGTAACTGCTATTACTTCAGACGATAACAGTATCATCTTGACTATCAATGGAGAACAAGTAAAATATGATAAAGTAATAGTGGCTTGTGGAGGATCTCCTAAAAAAAGCGGATTGTATTGGTTAGAATCATTGGGTCATAAAATAGAAAACCCAGTGCCTTCATTGTTTACATTCAACATGCCTAAAGAGCCTATCACCGAGCTCATGGGAGTAGTAGCTTCTAATGCTACAGTAAGTATTCAAGGTACAAAATTAAAATCTTCGGGTCCCTTATTAATAACACACTGGGGCATGAGTGGTCCTGCGATCCTCAAACTCTCTGCACACGGTGCACGTATATTAAGTGAAAGCCAATATACATTCACGGCACAAGTTAACTGGATAAGCATTACTAACAATGAAGAAGTGGCTGAAGCATTGCGAGCTATTGCGGCGGAGCATAGCAAGAAATACATCTCCAACATAAAGCCCTTCGATCTACCTACAAGACTATGGGATTACTTACTCACCAAGTGTGAAATCTCACTAGAAAAGCCATGGGGCGAAATTGGTAAAAAGCAAATCAACAAATTGGTGACTCACCTTACCAATGATATCTACAACGTAAAGGGCAAAACGACGTTCAAAGAAGAATTCGTTACTTGTGGTGGTGTAAGTCTAGAGAGCATAGATATGAATACCATGCAAAGTAGAATAGTACCTAATCTATATTTCGCAGGCGAAGTCATGGACATAGATGGCATCACAGGAGGCTACAATTTTCAAGCCGCTTGGACGACCGCGTTTATCGCAGGAAAATTAAATTAGCTCGCGATTTAAGACTATAGCTTTCGCATATTACAATTACAGTAAATCAAACATATCCTTCACCCCCATAGTCCTACCTACATTGAAGGCTTCTGCAAAATCTACTCGAATGGCTCTAGCATTAGTTCTATCCTTTGCTTTAACATATTCGAAGAAATTCTTTGACGAAATTGGAGTTTGTGGTTGACCATCTTCTTCCTCAGCCCCAGTATAAAACTGTGAACTAAATTCTTGAATACATGCTACCTTACGATCCATATAAGGAGTGATGTCGACCACAAAATCGGCTACTATGTTTTTATCTTGTACGTAATGATAGATTGCCCTAGGTCTCCATGGCTCTAAGCCATCAATATCCACTTTAATTAATCCAGAATGAAAACATGCGTCTGATACAAGTCTTGCACCTTTGCCATGATCTGGATGCCTATCATCGAGCGCATTAGCTAGTATTATTTCCGGCTTATACTTACGAATCATTTTAGCCACTGCTAACAAATTCTCCTTACTATGCGTAAAGAAGCCATCAGGAATACCTAGGTTTTCTCTAACCTTTGCGCCCATCAACTTACGAGAGTTTTCTGCCTCTATTAATCTCAATTCGCCACTACCTCTACTGCCTAATTCGCCTTGAGTTAGATCTATGATACCTACTGTATATCCAGCATCCATATGTTTCATCAAGGTACCTGCACAGGCTAACTCTATATCATCAGGATGTGCGCCAAAGGCTAAAATATCTAATTTCATACTTACTTATTATTAATAAAACTACCGAAAGGTAAAATAGCGATCTATCTATTTTGAATAATTTTGAACAGCAAAATCACCCCACTCAGCTATAGAATGAATTAATGGCACTAATGTTTCACCAAATCCACTTAAAGAATATTCTACTTTTAAAGGAGGCTTAGATGTATACACTTTCCTAATGATGATCCCATCTTCTTCCATTGTCTTTAATTGAAGACTTAGTGTACGCTCAGTAACTGTAGGCATAGCCTTTCTAAGCTGATTGTATCGCAATGTATTACCTATTAAATGGTATAAAATTACAGTTTTCCACTTACCACCAATCAAGCCCATTGTCAAACTTGTACAACAGGGATATTCCTTTCCTTTAAATGTATGCATATCTAACTTTTTTATACTATCATAATTGACCGTTATTGTAAAGATAGATTACTCTAATTAGTTTTGCAACTATATTAATTATAGTATACATAAAATTCAAAATCTGACATGCATAAACCAAACATTTCCAAAGAAGAAATAATCAATGCTTTCCGATATAGACATGCCACTAAAGAATTTGACAGTTCTCAAAAATTGACTGACGAGGACATCAATTTCATCTTACAAACTGCTAATCTATCACCAAGCTCATTCGGCTTTGAACCTTGGCATTTTGTAGTCGTTCAAGATCAAGAACTACGTGAGCTATTAAAGCCTGTTGCTTGGGGCGCTCCATTAAAACTTGATACCGCAAGTCACTTTATATTGGGCCTGAGTATGAAAGCTCCGATGATCAAATGGGACGCCGATTATATCATGCATATGATGAAGGATGTAAAGCAGCTTCCACAAGAAGCGATTGACATGTATTCTAAATTCTATAGAGAATTTCAAGAGCGCGACTTTAATCTTGACACAGACAAGAAACTCTTTGATTGGGCTGCAAAACAAACATATATTGCACTAGGAAACATGATGACCTCCGCTGCATTACAAGGCATCGATAGTTGCCCTATAGAAGGATTTCATCAAGAAAAAGCTGAAACATTATTACGAGATAAATTTGATATAGACACTGACAAATACGGTTTATCATTTATGGTTGCTTTTGGATACAGAAAAGAAGATCCACCACATCCAAAAACGAGAAGAGACATTACAGATATCGTGACTTGGAAATAATACGAGCAATTCTATATAGCAGATTAGAGATTATTCAATTTCTAATCTGCTGCTTTTTTTTATTCACGTTCCAAATTCTACGATGGATGATAGTCAAATACTGCTACCATCTTATCAATGCCGATCCCCAAGTAAATCCACTTCCAAAGGCTGCAATACAAACTAAGTCTCCATCTTTTATTTTTCCTTCTTCATGTGCTTCAGACATCGCTATCGGAATGGAAGCCGCAGTCGTGTTCCCATATTTCTGAATATTATTATAGACCTGATCATCTCTCAATCCTAACTTCTTTTGGACAAATGCACTAATTCTCAGATTAGCTTGATGAGGAATCAACATATCAATATCTGAGGATTGATATCCTGTAGCATCTAACGCTTCTTGTATTACCGCTGGAAACTTAGTCACAGCAGTTTTAAATACCAATTGTCCTGTCATATTAGGTCCGAGCATGTGATCATCCACCATCTTCTGAGTAACAAATATACCGCCTGGATCATTACTGTCTGGATAACCGAAATCTACATCGTCAAGGTGATAACCACCATGAGATCCTGGATTGATCATTGCCAATTCTTCCGCATTTGTTCCATCAGAATGTAAATGTGTAGTTAGCACTCCCCTACCTTCCTCTTCTGTAGGTTGTAAAATACAGGCTCCAGCGCCATCACCAAATATAACGGTTACACCACGACCTTCTGTTCTAAAATCTAGACCCATAGAATGCTTCTCAGATCCTACTAACAATATATTCTTGTAAGTGCCTGTCTGGATAAACTTATCTGCCACAGATAGCCCATATACAAATCCTGAACATTGATTACGTATGTCTAACGCTCCCACTTCAGTATTAGTAATACCCAATTCCCTTTGTAATAATACCCCACAGCCAGGAAAGTAATAATCTGGACTCAGTGTAGCGAAAATGATAAAGTCGATATCTTCTTTAGAAATTCCTGCTTGCTGTATTGCTTTCTCCGCAGCTCTTGCCGCCATGGTTGTTGTCGTTTCCTTATGCTTGTGTGCATATCTACGCTCCTCTATCCCTGTACGTTCACGGATCCATTCATCTGAGGTATCCATATACTTAGTGAGATCATGGTTAGTGACTACATGCTCAGGGACATAGTGCGCTATGGACTTTATTCTTGTTCTTATCATTGTCATTGGCTATTGTAGAGCCAATATAGCATCTTTTTAGTACTCTTATATCTCTGCTATTAATACTATATTGGCATTTTATAAATGAAGCACACAAAGAAAGATTATGAAGTGGGAAGAATTAGATAGAAAACAACAATCCATTCAAATCATTAGAATACTCCGAAGTGTATCTATTGCGGATGGCGCATTAACACACAGCGAGCTAGATCTTATCAGGAAAGTAGGTGATTATTACGGTTTGAGTAGTGATGAAGTAGATGATGAACTTATTACGAACGAGCCATTAATTTCTCTACCGAGAGACGAAAACGATAGAATCAAAATACTTTACTATATGCTCTATCTAATCAAAGCAGATCACGTGGTAGATCAAGAAGAAGTGAAGCTAATACATCACTTTGGTCTAAAGCTTGGCTTCAGAGAGAAGATGCTCGACAAACTAGTCGATATATCAAAAGCCAATATTGGAAAAGGATTACCCCTCGAAAAGATGCTTGATACTATTCGTCAATATTTAAACTAATAGCAACTCTCTACGATTCAAATTATCCTCGGCAATACCCTATGTTAGAAATTTTATATCAAGACGATCACCTCATAGCAATCAATAAACCTCATGGACTATTGGTACATCGAAGTCCGATAGCCGCAGATGCCAGCGAATTCGCGATACAGATGCTTAGAGATCAGATCGATCAATATGTGTACCCATGTCACCGTATCGATCGCAAGACGTCTGGCGTGTTGCTATTTGCTAAAGACAAGGCCACTCAAGCCTCTATTAATTCTCTCTTTCAAGAGAGGAAAGTAGACAAGCAATATATCGCGATAGTCAGAGGATGGACGGAAGATGAATCCCACATAGACTATGCACTAACTAATGACAAAGGCATCACTCAGGATGCTGTTACCGATTTGATCACATTGGATAGATCTGAAGTCGATATACCATTAGGTAAATATAGCACCCAGCGATATTCTCTTGTATTGCTTAAGCCTCATACAGGCAGAATGCATCAATTGCGTAAACATATGGCACACCTAAGACATCCGATTATAGGTGATCGTCCACATGGATGCAATAAGCAGAATAGACTTTTTAGAGAAAAGTGGAATATGATGTCCATGATGCTACATGCTAAAGAACTACAATTACCTGTCCCCTTTGATTTAACCATAGAAGCGAAACAGTCTGTCGTCTTCACGCAAGTACTTGATTTACTTAAGCTTACCAGTGTAGAATCGATCTTTTCCGAAAGAAATAAGAGTATATTGTAATAGCTATAAGATCAAGAGATACATAATTAGACTCCAATGAAATACGCAAATACAATATTCCTCATCACACTCAGTATAATATGTTTTAGTTGTGAAAAAGAAAGCTTATCTGATCAAGAAAGGCCTATCCCATCTCGCAATGCTAAGCTCAATGTTACTGTAGAGCATTGCAATACAACATCATGTGAGCCTTTAGAAGGAAAAATCGTAAACATCTATGAATATGAGGATGAAGCCATGGGCTTTAATAAAGGGTTACGCATAGTCAGCACTGACACTGCGGGTGTTGCCAGATTTGGTTTTATTGAATTGTCTACCGTATTTGTAACTGTCAGACATGAAGGAGAACTTCAAATGTCGCAAGTAAGTCTTCCAAATAACTCATTATCTCACCATCTCGTCACATTTTCTTTATAGTTAAATGTAGTTTTGCAGGTATGATGAAAAAGTACCTTTTAGGAAGTATCCTTGCACTAGCTTCATTCATAGCTAGCGGTCAAATACTAATAGACGAAAATTACGATGATTGGGCCAATGTACCACTTCATACTGACCCAATAGGTGATGGCAGTAATTTCGGAGATGATTTCACTGCATTTCAAGTAACTAATGATGATGAATTTCTATACTTTAGAATAGAACTCAGGGATGAAATTTTACTCCAAGAGGAAAATAGAATAAACATCTATATAGATACGGATAACAACCCTAACACAGGTACTGCTACATCAGGTATTGGTGCTGAAATAGGATTTGAATTTGGCGATCGTCGAGGATTTATTAATACAGGAAATTCAACGAACACTATATTTCATGATGATATTGGTCTCACCGTATTGCCTTCACTCAGTTCTAAGATATTCGAATTTGCAATATCACGCATCTACTTTGCTAATGGAGCCAATTATATTAATGGTAACATAGCCGTAGCTTGTAGAGACAATCGCTCTGGTGGAGATGTAATTCCTAATAGCGCATCTGATAGGATTTACACGCTCACCAATGGTAATACTCCAACTATTCCAGAATCTAGTCTATCAAAAGTAGGTAATGGATTTCGTATGATGACATACAACTCCTTATTTGATGGCTTATTTGAATTTGGGCAATCTCAACAGCAAAAGCGAATCATCAAAGCGATGGATGCAGATATTTATACATTTGTGGAGATCTATGACTTTAACTCAGGATCTATTGCTGATATAATAGAAGAAGAAACTGGATACACAGATTGGGATCATGCCTCCGAAGGATCTGATACACATGTGATCAGTAAATATCCTATAAAAGACCATACTAATATCGATGGAAACGGTGCTTACTTATTAGAGTATGAAGGTAGTGATTTACTGATCGTAGTAGCCCACTTACCTGCTGGAAGTAATGATGACTCACGTCAACAAGAAGTAGATAAAATTGCGGCTTTTATCCGAGATGCCAAACTTGGACTCAATGAATTTCAACTGGCTGCGGATGCTCCAATACTTATCACCGGAGATATGAATCTCTATGGTAATAAGAGACAAAGAGAAACATTACTCACTGGAGACATAATCAACAATAACAGTTTTGGCCCAGATGCTAGTCCAGATTGGGATGATACACCTCTGACTGCGGCATTACCCTTTGCCACAGGTTTGCCTCAGGCTGTAACTTGGATTAGTCCTAGCAGTAGCTTCTTCCCTGGCAGACTAGATTACACCTTCTATTCTGACCACGTACTAGATCTTAAAAACACTTTCTGTCTTAATACCAATGATATGGGAGTTAGCGATTTAGCATTACTTGGTCTTAATGTTAACGACTCACGTAGTGGATCTGATCACCTACCAGTTATAACAGATTTTGAGTTAATAACACCGAATGCTCAGCAAGACATAAGTCTAGCAGATATCAATGCTACAGTCTATCCTAATCCTGCTTCCAATGTACTTCATATAGATACAGAAGAGAATGTACTTGCGATCAAAGTCTTGGATGTCATGGGACGAATAATTTATACTTCTGATAATGTACTGCGAGAAAACATGATATCTACATCTCGTTGGAATAGTGGTACATACTTCGTTCAGCTTGTTACTCAAAAAGGAAATGTCACTGAAATATTATTTAAGTCTTAGGTGGTATAGCGCAAGCATCAACAGACTGGAATCAAACTCTATTATCGCTAGTTAATAGCTAGCCCTTGTAATTCTATGTACTTTTGAAAGTAGCTGTTCTATTGATCCTTGATTATTATCTATGCTCTGATTTATAGCAAGCAAACAAATGATCCTTGGTATTAGTTAAACTATACAGATGTAGGACGCAGGATTGATCTGAGTTAAACCTAGTATATTTAGTAGTACATAGAAAGCCGTAAAATAAAAGCCACATGAGAATATTACTAACAGGAGCAACAGGATATATCGGCAAGAGGCTATTACCAGTATTAGTCAATAATGGTCATCATGTAGTATGCTGCGTGAGAGATGTGAATAGATTTAGTCCGCCAGAGTCTATTAAATCATTTATCGAAGTGGTTGAAGTAGATTTCCTAAAGGAAGAAACCTTACAGAATATTCCCAAGAATATAGATGCAGCATACTACCTTATTCACTCCATGTCTACATCCAATGAATACGAGAAGCTCGAAGAGACATCTGCGTTAAACTTTAAAAAATCTCTTGAAGGAACAACTATAAAACATGTAATCTATTTAAGTGGTATAGTCAATGAAGATAGTTTATCAAAACATCTGAAGTCGAGAAAAAATGTAGAAAATATATTAGCTGATAGTTCATATTATTTTACCGCGCTTAGAGCTGGAATAATCATAGGATCAGGGAGTGCTTCGTTTGAGATCATTCGAGATTTAGTAGAGAAACTTCCTATAATGATTACGCCTAGATGGTTGAATACCAAATGTCAACCGATTGGAATAAGAGATGTGTTATTGTTCTTAGAAAAATCATTATTTAATGAAAAAGTCTACAATCAAAACTTTGATATCGGTGGGCCAGATGTATTAAGCTATAAAGAGATGCTCTTAGAGTTTGCAAAATTCAGAAAGCTCACACGTAGAATATATACTATACCTGTAATGACTCCTAAGCTATCTTCCTATTGGCTATACTTCGTTACCTCTACGTCATACAATCTAGCTTCCTCATTAGTAGATAGCATGAAAATACAAGTGGTATGTCGCAATGATAGCATCAATAAGATACTAGATATACATCCAGAAAAATATAGCAAAGCTCTAAAAAGAGCCTTCACCAAAATCGATGGCAATCAGATTGTTTCAAGTTGGAAAGATTCGCAAGTAAGTGGTGTCAAAAATTTCAATATTTCTGATTTTATTGATGTACCTACTTTTGGATGCTTTCAAGATATTACAAAAAGAGAGATCGTTTCCAAAGAAGCCGCCGTAGAAAAAGTTTGGAGTATTGGAGGCACAAACGGATGGTATTATGCCAACGCCTTATGGAAGCTTCGAGGCTATATAGATAAATTGTTTGGAGGCGTAGGCTTACGTAGAGGCAGAACTAATTCTAATTCATTGAAATCTGGTGATGCATTAGATTTTTGGAGAGTATTATATGCGAACAAGAAAGAGGGCCGTTTATTATTATTTGCCGAAATGAAATTACCTGGAGAAGCTTGGCTTGAATTTAAAATAAAAAACAATACGCTTATCCAAACCGCTACCTTTAGACCACATGGTTTATTAGGTAGATTATATTGGTATTCTGTATTGCCTTTTCATGGATTTATATTTAGTGGAATGATGAATGAAATTACTAAGCACAATAGAGTGAATGACACAACTCAATAATATTGAACTATTTTAGAATCATAATTATCATTAACTTTCCCACTGAATACTAAAAGAGCAACTTATGAAATTAGCATGTATGGGCGACAGCTTAACTAATGGTCATGGCTTGGAGTCTGCACAGTGCTGGACAAGTCTATTAGCTAAAACACTCAACATACAAGTACGAAACTATGGAATCTCTGGCGACACTTCTGGTGGCATGGTGGGCAGGTTTGACCATATGCTTAGAACAGAAAATCCTACTCATGTTTTTGTAATGGGAGGCACTAATGATCTTAGTTTTGGCTTACCTGACAATTTGATTTTGAGTAATATCAAGACAATGACAAGACAAGCTAGACATCTTGGCATCCCATTTATAATCGGAGTACCATCTACTTATTTCCCAAGTGAAGAAGCCAAGTTATATGAAATAAATGTCGATGAATTTATAGTTCGACTAAAAGGACTGCAATCCAAAATTAAGCAATTTATAGAGATCGACCAATGTCTATCAATCGATTTTAGTTTTGGCCTAGACAGAGAACATTTTCTATCCGATGGTATTCATCCTAATGAAAAAGGGCAAGTCATCATGGCTCAAAAAGCTATAGCGGTGGTTAAAAACTTACAAGTATAGATACTCCCCTAGCTTTAATTTAGATGATTAAAATGATCTGAATAATCCATAATGTACTATTCAGATCATTTAACTATATAGAGACAATAGATGTTTTTTAAGCCGTTGCAAACATATTGGTCTTTAATGAAATTATATTATTACGAAGCTTTTCATCGTAACTACATTGTCTTTTTTGATTTCCATTATATAGTTGCCTTTTTGGAAAGAAGAAAGGTCCATTTCTAAATAATTTTCACTTACTACAATTCTTTTGAGTAAAATTCCGAATTGATTATATACTGATATTTTTGCATTCTGAATATTGTCTCCTTTAATAAATAATTGGTTCGTAGCTGGATTAGGATATGCAATAACATGAAGTCCACCACTCTCTTTACGAACATTGATAATATCACTATATTTATAAGTACCATCTATATCTACTTGACGTAGCCTGTAGTAATTGACTCCCACAAAAGGCTCCTTGTCCTCAAAGTTATAATTCTGATTTATAGATGAATTTTCTGCGCCTTCTATGAAACCTAAGGTGTACCAAGAGTTGGTGTCCGTACTACGCTCCACTTCGAAACCTAAATTATTTTTTTCGTTGACAGTTTGCCATGAAAGATAACTTATCTCATCACGATATTCGCCTCTAAAATATGCTAATTCTACAGGTAATGTACTTGCTCCAGCAATAGTTATAGCAGAAATAGGACAAGGCTCTCCACCAAGTCCAGACCAGTTTCCTGCTGAAGTACTATTAGGAAGGCCAGTATTATTAGTTTCTAGATAAAAGGGCTGACCACTAAATGCTAATACCCAACCAGGCCCTGCTGGTTCCCAATATACTGAGATTTGAATATTTGGATTGCCAGCAACAGTTCCCACACCATCAAAAGCTTCTTTTCCATTAACCATCCCAAGACTAGGTAACGTATAGGTCATTCCTCCAAAACAAGGGCCAGACACTTCTACTTGCGAATAGGTATATGAACTTAAAAGAAAAGTAATTAACAAACTGAAAATTAATTTATAATGCATAATTAGGTTTTTATGAATTGCAATAGTACCTAATTATTTTCTCTCCTAAAATATTACATCCATGGATATTTAAGTTTCTACAATACTATATACTATCATACAAAACTGCAATAAATACGATATTCAATAAAATCAAATTTTGATTAAACACCATTCAATAATTACTAGTTACTGTCAAGACATACTCACCAATAAAAACCTACAAACAAAATTTATATAATTGGTTTTATTTAATAAAATGATACTTCTTGTGTTTTATATTTATAAATACAGAGTAATGTATCTGGTAAGTATATCTCACTATTATTAATCGCTTTACAGCTCTTCTCTGACCTGTCCAGCAAAATTAGCATAAACACTTCTTGCCATTGGATTAAGTGCATCTAATTCATGTAATCTGCAATAGTCTTGAATAATCTCTGCTTGTTGTTCAAAATTAAAAGACAACAAATCTCTACCTTGTAGCATGGCATGATATAATCCTTCGAAGCCACCATAGTCGTATGCATTACCCCTGTACTGTGCATGCAATGCTTTGATCGTATAGATAGCACCCAAGTTTTGATATTGCCATACATGCATCATCTCGTGAATAAACACATCTCGAGATATCGGTCTCCAATGATTGATTGTGTTAAACGATACATAGGCCAATGCTAGCTTATTAGCGGTAAGGTTAGCTGATGGATGCACTCTTACAAGTTTGTAGTCAATAGTATCCCCAAAATAGGTTTTTGCTAATGCTAACTCTTCATCGCTAAGAGGTCTTGTGGATGGCTTGATCCATTCGGAAACGATATCATACATAGCTGGCACACCTAACACCTCCAGCACATACATCATAGTCTCTCCTATCGCTAAGTAAAAATTGAAAGGCCGGCAGGGCAGTTGATATGTAAGGCGAGGAACAAAGTAACTGATGTGTTTGATCAATCTATAGCTAAGCTTAGGGATAGATGTTATCCATCTAGAA
>CALKJD010000155.1 GCA_937995755.1 uncultured Saprospiraceae bacterium
TAAGCGACTTTAAAAAACAATACTCCAAATCTGACAATCACAAAGAAAAGTTTTCAATTTTGGAATTTATAAAAAATCTATTTCGGAATAAAAAAACAAAGGGTAACACCGTATAAAAATAATTGCGGTTTTAGTGCTTAATTAAAGGTCGTTGCGTGTTTGTAACGTCTGAATTTCCTTCGGAAATTCCTCGCATACAAACCCGCAACTATTCTTATACAATCACGTTACCCACAATATAAAAAACAGCACATTTCAAAAAAAACATACAATAACTGGAATAATCATTCCAATTATTGTATGTTTGCAAAGTGAATAAAAAACAAACCATATTATCATCTGCTCTTAAAATTCTTGTGAAAAAAGGTGTACATAACACACCTATGTCTGCTATTGGAAAAGCTGCAAAAACTGGAATGGGAACGATCTATAATTACTTCCCAAATAAAGATGCCTTAATTAATGAAATTTACACAGATATAAAAAAACAAGAAAAATTACTATTTGAAAATTTTGAAGCGGATAAGCCAATCAAAACTCAATTTGAAAACTATTTTACTATAGCAGTCGACTTTTTCATCGATAATCCTAATTATTTCCAATTTATGGAGCAACTGCAAGCTTCTCCTATTATAACGGAAAATAGTAAAGAAGAAGGTAGAAAATCTATTACTCCTATTTTTGAACTTTTAACACTAGGAAAACAACAACGTATTATAAAAAACATTGACATCGAAGAAATTTTAATGTTTATAGGTGGAGCTATTTTATCTTATTTAAGATGGTATTTTAATCAAACAGAGAACAAACAAACCTCGCTTAAAAATCAAGTAATAATGGTTTGGGACGCAATCAAAGAATAAAAAAATTTATCAATAATTTGGAATGAACATTCATTCCATAAATTAACAATTATGAAAAAAAACGTATTAATTACAGGAACGTCAACAGGAGTAGGATTTGAAAGTGCTATACTATTTGCTAAAAATGGATACAAGGTATATGCTACCATGCGAAATCTCAAAAAAGCAGTAGCCCTTCAGAAAGCTATCGAAGATGACCAATTAGATATAGAGATACTACCTCTGGATGTAAGCCAGATAGACTCTATAAACACTACAGTAAGCACGATTATAGCTAAAGATGGTAAAATAGACGTATTAGTAAATAATGCAGGAGCAGGCTTTGCCAAGACTACAGAACAAGCAACAGAAGCAGAGATTCGTTGGGTGACAGAGGTAAATTATCACGGCGTAGTATTCTGTACACAAGCCGTACTACCCTATATGAGAAAGCAGAAGCAAGGTCAGATCATTTCGGTTACCTCTGTAGGCGGACTAGTAGGCCAACCGTTTAACGAGTTGTACTGTGGAGCTAAATTTGCCGTAGAAGGATTTATGGAAGCGCTAGCCACATATGTCAGTGATGCGTTCAATATCAAGATCTCTTGTGTAGAGCCAGGAGGAATATCTACTGCGTTTATGTCTTCAGCTATCGAAAAAACTGCCGTAGATGGTCAATTTGCCACTGGAGAATACCAATCTATATTCGAAAAGTATATGGCAGGCAACCAAAAGCGAGCGAACCAAAGCAAAGAGCAAGTCTACCAAACTGGATTAGAGGTAGCAGAGGTAATACTCGATGTAGCGAAAAATGAAAATCCACCACTACGTATCCGCACCTCACAATGGGCCGAAAATTTCTGTCAATTAAAAACTAAAGCCGATCCAGATGGCAGCAAACTAGTCGCTCAAATCAGAGAAAGCTTCTTATAAGTTTATGAAATTAATTTCATACCATAGATAGATGCATATCATACAATGATTAATCAGGTGTTCTATCAAAAATGTTTCAGATAAAACACAAAAGACGTAAGTGAATTTCGCTAAGTAAATATCAGTATAAAGAAAGCTGATACAGCAATGAGGCTTAGACTTTGCGTAGATCGGATAGACTACATACATTATTGCTATATTTACTGCTATACTAGTATACCTACATTATGCGAAATTTACTTATCGTTTTTTACACTATAGCACTGACATCCACGTATTCATATTCACAAGGTTGTCTCCCTAATGGAATTCGATTCGAATCACAAATAGAGATCAGTAATTTCTCAGTTAACAACCCAGATTGTACGGTATTGGAGTCTTACTTAGAAGTAGGTACTGCATTCCTACCAGGAACCAACAATCCCCCTATCACCAATCTACTACCATTATCACAAGTGGAAGAGATAAAAGGCTATTTGAGAATAAACTCAAACACCAACATTAAGAACTTCAGGGGCTTAGAAAATCTTACCAAAATCGGCGGCGATTTGTATGTAGGTAATGGATTTAAAATGGATTCGTTTGAAGGCTTAAGCTCATTAGATAGTATTATGGGATCGGTAAGGATCAACTATAGCGATGTTACAGCATTAAGTGGTTTATCCAATTTAAAATACATAGGAGGAAGTATTATAATCAACAATGCGCCCATAACAGATTTAGATATTCCCAATCTTAATCACCTAGGAGGATTGAGTCTTATAGATTGTCCAAGTTTAGAAGATTTAAATGGTTTTCAAAACCTTACTGAAATAAACAGTATTCTTTTGGATAATATGGAAAACTTGTCTGAAATCTCAGGTTTCACATCATTACAAAAAATTACAGGAAAATTAGAACTAACAGAACGCCACAACTTGACTGACTTTGGTGGTTTATCTTCGGTTGATTCTATTGGTACATTAAAGTTCTTTTCAACATATTCTACCACACTATCATTTCCAAACCTTACTGAAGTAGGAGATTTGATCTATGAAAGCATCAGCCAACAGACCTTAGAAGAGCATCCAAAATTAGATACTATTCACAACAATCTCGAAATTTTATATACTTCTGCTACCAACATCTTATGGGGCGATAATATCAAAGCAATAAAAGGTGGCCTTGTCATATCTAACAATAGTAATCTTGAAAGTATAACAGGCTTAGAAAATATCGAAGGGTTACAAGATCTTACCATTACTCAAAATTATAGTCTTATCAGTCTAAACGGATTTAATGCGTATACTTCTTTAAGGAATGTAACCATCGATAGATCTATAAAAAATATAGCAGGCTTACAATCCCTACAAGAAGTAGCCAACTTAGATATAGAAACCACTAATACTATAGAAACCACTGCTGGATTTCAGCAATTAACTATAGTTCATAATAATGCTAGTATTAAATCAAGTACCGTATTAGGACTCAAAGCTTTCGATGCGCTTACCGAAATAGGCAATAATTTCTACTTCGCTAGCTATACTTCACCCACAGGATCTGAGGATCATTATATATTTCCAAATCTCACCACCATTGGAGGAGATCTTAGTCTAGAACATATCAATGGATTATCCACTTTCAAAAGCATTGAAACAATTGGTGGTACATTGAGTTTTTTACATTGCTACATTCAGGATTTTAGTGGATTCGAAAAACTAGCTCAGGTAAATAGAATTAAACTAGATAACACAGATGCTACCTCCTTCGATAACTTATCCTCTTTTGCTGGCGACTCTACTTCACTAATAATCACTAAACTAAGAGATAATCCAAATCTTGCTGGCCTAGAATCAGTAACTTCATTAAAAGGACTTTCTTTCTATGATAATGATAATGTAGAATCAGTAGCAGGACTTAGCGGCCTTACCAAAATTCATGAAACGTTTTACTTGAGTGATAATGAAGATCTCCACTCCCTCGCTCCGATGTCCAATTTAAAATCCGTAGGAAGTTTATATTTTACAGATTCGGATTTAGATACATTACTTAGAGCTATAGAGACTATTACAGGAAGTATTGATATGCGAGACATTAGCTCACTTGAAAATTTAGACGATTTACAATCTCTAAAACACCTCGGCAACGGTTTAAAACTTGATGACAATCCTTCTCTCAAAAATTTAGATGGATTTCAAAATATTGAAACCTTCAGTGGATCAATTGTACTCACATCAAATGATCGACTGAATGACATCAATGGCTTAGCATCTATCCCTAATCCTGAACTTATTGATTATATCCAAATAAGGTTTAATAATGATTTAGATGAATGCAACCTCAATGTATTTTGCGAATACTTACAACTACTCGATAAAGAAAGTGAGATCTCAGGTAATGGTGAAAGTTGTGATGAAGATGGCATATTCTGTTCTGAATATTCTATTTCTGGATATTTCTTCTATGATGAAAATGAGAATGGTATAAAAGATGATAATGAACATGGCCTATCCTATGGATGTGCATATATTAGAGAAAAAGAAAAAACCATCAAAGTAGATGCGCAAGGATTATATCATTTTTATGCTTTTGTAGATTCCACTTATACCATTGATTACAAACTATACCCTGCAATACCTTCTTTCATTGATAATTGGCAGTTAACAACTGCCCCAAACCATACCATTACCTTCTCCAAAGGCGATCCTCAAAACAGTCAATTAAATTTTGGATTTACGCCAACCTACATATCCAACACTTGTATAAATTTTAGTACTTACTCATTTACTAGTCAAGAAAAAATAGATGCCTTTCCGTATGAATACCCTTGGTGTAATGTATTAAATAGCAAATTATACATAAAAGAAGATGAAGATGGAAACATTTTAGATTTATCTCCATTTTCACAATTGAGTTATGTACGAGATGAAGTCACTGTCAGAGAAAATAATGAGTTAGAAAGTTTAATAGGACTCCATAATATTCAACACATAGATGACGATCTGATACTATCATCTTTACCAAAAGTAGATGACCTAGGCGCTCTTAGTCAACTAAAAACTCTTAATGGTCGACTTTCTATACGTGGTATAGATCAAATTGAAAATCTATATGGCATTGCCAATCTTGATCATACAACAGTAAGCAATCTTTCCATAAGATATAATGATATATTATCCGTTTGTGATGTTCCCTTTGTATGTAAATACATCAGCGCTAACCCTGAAGCATATACGATCAATGCCAATGCCTCAGAATGCAATGAAGAAGAGCTAGGTGGATGTATAGATGACTTCATTGGAGGAATCGTCTTTTACGACACCAATGGAAATAAAATCAAAGATGCCAATGACTATGGTGTACCACAATATCCAATTCAAATTGATGGTAATACGATACTGAGTACGCAAATGGGTAACTACTACATATATGGTGAGATGGGCAATCAATACAATATGTCTATTGAACTCAAACCAGAATTTGAATTGACTACCGACAGCTTGGAATATACCGAAGTATATGAAATGGGAATATCTACCAATGATCATGATTTTGGAATCAGATATAAAGAAGAAGTTAAACAATCTACATTAAACATATCTTCTGGTAACACAAGATGTTTTGAAACCATCAATTTTATACCAACCATTACGAATGAAGGAACGCCTGTGATTAATTCACGAATGGAATTCACTCTAGATCCTCGAACGAGGCTAGTGGGATACTTAGTAGAACCCACAGGATTTGATACATTAAATCATGTCTACTGGTGGGAATCAGATACGCTATATACATATCAAACTATCTCGCAAACCTTAAAAATTGAAATGCCAGACTTCAATGCCATAGGTGATACTTTACATTTTGAATTATCACTTTTTGAGGGTGATGATGTCACTCCACTTAATACCTATCACTACAGCAGTATAGTTAGATGTTCTTACGACCCTAACGACAAGCAAGTGAATCCAATGGGGCTGGGAGATGAAAATTATACTTTGTTTATTGATAGCCTCCTTACCTATACGATACGATTTCAAAATACTGGAAATGATTATGCCAAAAATATTCGTATCACAGATACCTTATCACATCAACTTGACGTTGAAACGTTCAAGGTAGTCAACAGTAGTTTCCCAGTATTGACATCTATCAATGGACCATATGTGGAATTTTCATTTAGAGATATATACTTACCTGATAGTACGACCAATGAAGCAGGCAGTCATGGATTCGTAACCTACGAAATAGAAACAATATCAGATCTCCCTGAGGATGAAGTGATTCAAAATACGGCTCACATTTACTTTGATTTCAATCCTCCGATAGTAACCAATACCACACTGAACACAATGGTATCTATGTACCCTGAAGTCGTGTCCACGAAGGAGATTACTTATCTAGACGTAACCTTGGTACCTAATCCTACAAGAGACATTTTCTCAATCGTAAATCAGTCCGGTAAAGCCATTAAAGAAAGTCGAATATATAATCAACAGGGCGTATTGATAATAGAATATAAAAACCAAGAATCCATAGATATTAGCGCATTGACTCCAGGGTATTATATCGTGAATATTTTACTTGATGATAATGTGGTGAGTATACCATTGATCAAAATGTAGATAGTAATCATCCAACGAAATCTCGTAAACAAAAGAGAGTACGCAATACATATTATTGTGAACCCTTTCCCTGACAGACTCTATACCTTACTAATTAAAAAGAATTCGTGATTACCCCTGAGCCAATAGAAAATAAAAAACCGAACTGTACTATTTGTCCTGACTGCCTGGGACGTGGTAAAAAAAGCAAAAAGCTTAGAAAAAAATTTCGGTTAAGCTATCAACGAGCATTAGAAGAATTTGAAAAATCTAATGGTGAAGGTATCGCTCCTGAACGTCCAAAGAGACCATTGCACAAATGCTTAACATGCAATGGATCAGGCTTGGTCACAACCGACAGTCCTCCTGTAGCAAATACAGAACAATATCCACATGTAGCTATTATAGGAGGTGGTATCGGAGGCGTGGCTTTGGCCGTAGCTTGCTTACATCGTAGCATACCATTTACCCTATACGAACGAGACATCAGCTTCGATGCACGATCTCAAGGTTATGGACTTACTCTACAGCAAGCAAGTAAAGCTATCGAAGGATTCGGAATACGCACTCTCAAAGACGGCGTGATCTCCACAAGACATGTAGTACACACAACAGATGGCAAAGTGATCGGTGAATGGGGCATGAGAAAGTGGATGGATGCTGAGGTTAAAAAATCCCCAAAAAGGACCAATATACATATCGCTCGTCAATCTTTACGTCTAGCCCTACTTGAGCAACTCGGAGGTCACGAAAATGTACATTGGGGACATCAGCTGATAGATTTCAAAAAGAATGAAACGGACGGTGTTGAACTCAATTTCTTAGTAGAAGGAGAAATGAAAAAGGCTAAAGCTGACCTTGTAGTGGGCGCAGATGGTATCCGTAGTACCGTTAGAAAATTAATTATGGGTGAAGATATTACACCATTGCGATACCTCGGATGTATCGTGATATTGGGAATATGTCCATTGTCAGCTTTGCAAGACTTAGACCATACCCTATTGGATTCTGCGACGGTATTTCAAACTGCTAATGGAATTGAGCGAATCTATATGATGCCTTTTGATACCGACACTGTGATGTGGCAATTGAGCTTTCCTATGACTGAAGAAGAAGCCAAGCTACTCAGTGCGAAAGGTCCACAGGCACTTAAAAAAGAAGCCTGTCAAAGAACGCAATGGCATGATCCTATTCCTCAGATTCTAGAGGCAACTAACGAAAACTTAATTTCTGGATATCCAGTATATGATCGAGCATTACTTACATCCGAATTATTGGAGCCCAATGAACAGGTCACTTTAATTGGAGACGCCGCTCACCCTATGAGTCCATTTAAAGGGCAAGGAGCCAATCAAGCATTGCTAGACGCCTTGGCATTAGCTCGAGGAATAGCTAGAGGATGTCAACCATACTCACAATGGAGAGAAAGAGGATTGAGAAAAAGTGTACTTACCGATTACGAATCAGAAATGCTTGAACGTAGTGCTACAAAAGTGCAAGATTCGGCAGATGCCGCAGAGTTTCTTCATTCTGATATCGTGCTGTATGAAGGAAACCAACCTAGAGGAAAATGCCCAAAAAAAGAAGATTTACAATAACAGAGTTTACATTTAAAGAATAGAAAGCATTATACAATATGAGTCAAGAAATAGAGAGGAAATTCTTGTTAATCTCCGATGATTGGAAGTCAATGGTCAGTAGCTCGCACCGTATCCAACAAGGCTACTTAAATTCTGATCCATTGCGAACAGTTAGAATCAGAATAATAGATGATAAAGGCGTCTTGACTATTAAAGGAAAAAACGAAGGGATCAGTAGATTAGAATTTGAATACGACATTCCTATAGCTGATGCGAAAGCTTTAATTAATCTCTGCGAAAAACCATTAATAGATAAAATAAGAAATCTTGTAAAGGTAGGCAGCCATACATGGGAGATAGATGAATTTGCTGGAGCCAACGAAGGATTAGTACTCGCAGAAGTAGAAATAGAATCAGAAGATAGCCACGTAGATTTACCTAGCTGGATCGGCGAAGAAGTTTCTCATGATTCTAGATACTACAATTCTAATCTATTTAAGAATCCGATAAAATTATCATAATACTATTACAGTAATCAAAGACGTAAACCTCTATGTCCACAAAAGACTCTAATCCACAAATAGAAACGCAGAGACTACTACTTCGTAGATTTAAAGCAAGTGATTCTGATATGATCACTTTTCTACGCACCGATAAAGTAGTGACGCAATATATAGATAGGGCAGAATCTGAAGCTAATCAAAGTGGTCTAAAATTTATAGCTAGGATAAATGTAGGAATAGAAAACAAAAGTCTCTTTTCATGGGCGATCACTGAAAAAGGAAAAGACGTGATGATCGGAAGTATATGCCTTTGGAATATATCTAAAGATCGTAAAACGGCAGAGGTAGGATATGACTTACACCCTGACTATCAAAAGAAAGGCATCATGAATGAATCATTAGTCGCAGTCATACAGGTATAATCGACCATACGGTTTCGACTCCTTGGGAAAAATATGATTTCAAAAAATATGCAGAATCTAATTGGGAAACACTCGGTCCTAAGATCGAAGGGAAAGTACATATATGGATGGGTGACATGGATCACTTCTATCTAAATCAAGCGACTCGTGAGTTTAGTAGTTATTTAGAAAACACAGACAAACCTAAGTCAGATGCTGACATACAGTTTCTGCCCACTCAAGGGCATTGTATAATGTATTCTGATGAAGATGTATTAAATCAGATACAATTGCGAATTGATGAATTACAAGAGAATAATTAATCCTTATAGATTCTATCTAAGAAGCAATTTTCGGAAATTAGTAGGAGCACTACTTCCCTTATATAAAAAATGAATTACAGCTCTAGACATAAAATGAAAGCTGGACTATACTTGCAATCCTAGTTTTAATTGAATTAGTTATGACTCTCTAGGATTTCTAACAAATCACTTCTTCGTGATCTACTGATAGGAATAAATACATCATTGATTTTCACTGCACTTTTAGACCAACTCTTTACACTTTTTGTATTAACTATATAACTTCTATGGCAGAAAGAAAAGATGGAATCATCCAATTTTTCCATAATTTGTTTTAAAGGCAGTCTTGATAGAATCTGTTTACCATTATTGAGATATAACTTAATATATACATGTTGAGCATGAATATATTGTATATCTTCTGTTAAGAGTAAGTGGGTCTCCGTTCCATCCGTGATTGTAATCCTAGGAGATACAATGGTTTTGGCATTAAGAATTGCTACTTCAATCGTAGTCCACAATGACTCTTTTATGATCGGCTTTGTAAGGTAGCCTGCAGGTTTAGTTTCAATTACTTTATTTACGGCTGCTTTATCAAATTGTGAAGTAAGAAAAACATAAGGTGTTTTATGAGTTCTACTACTAAGGTATTTAGCGAAATCGATACCAGATTTCACACCGTACAACCTTATATCTAATAGTACAATATCTGGTTCGAGTTCATTGTATTTGGTGACAGCTTCATCGTATGAAATAGCAATATCCAGGCATACATGCCCTCTTTCCTCTAAATAAAATTGAATAGTATGAGCAATTAATACTTCGTCTTCAACTACCAACACTTTTATTCCTCTCATATTTTTGATACGATTTTTTCCTTAAAATTAACAACAAATACAGCTCCTTTATCATTATATGTTGAGAAAGAACCATTTAATTGTCTAACCATACTTTGAATCAATAAGGCACCCATTTTATCAGAAGATTTCATGAATAAATCACCTTCATAGCCTTGTCCGTTATCTTTAAAAACCAACTCATATCCATCATTAATTTCCCTAATGGTTAGATATAAATTTAAACTATCCACTTCAGCATACTTTAAAGAGTTTGCAATCAATTCAGCACTAATGATTCCTAAGGGCATTAGAGTTTCAACATTCAGCCTAATCTTATTGCATTCAATGTGATAGTTAAAAGGTTTTAATTGGTAAAAATTATTAAACATATCATGATAATAATCTACTAATTCAATACGGTCAAATTCTCCTGATCGACATAAATGATCATGAATCAAAGCAATACTTCTTACTTTATTAGAAATATTCTGTAATTCTTGTTTAGTATTATTATCTGTTGATTTTTCGCCTTGTAAAACCAACAGACTAATTATTAATTGGAGATTATTTTTAACCCTATGGTGTATTTCTGAAAGCAACATTGACTTTTGCGAATTAGAGGCTTCAAGAGCCTTATTCTTATCTCCAATTAATGCATTCTTTTCACGGATCATTTTTCTATTTCTGATAATCCTAAGCAATAACACTGAAACCGTTAGCAGTAACAATCCTCCTCCTATCAACCCTAATTGAAGTTGTCTTTTCTGCACCTCTAAAAACTCAACTTTCTGAGCTTCATGACGAATTACTTGTTGCATAGCTATAGAATCTATAAGATCCTCTTCTTCCTTAAGGGTAGCTTCTTTTTCATATTTATGGCTAAGCAAAGTATAAAAATATGCAGAATCTATATTATCTATATCTAAAAAGTATTCCTTTTTTTGATCATATATTGCTTGTAGCAGATGAATGGAGCTAATATCATCCTTAGATAGTTGATTAATATTTTGGATCGCTTGACTGAAATAAATTAAGCTTTCTTCAGAGCGACCATTTATTCTAAGTTTCTTACCGATGTTATAATTTTGACTAGCGGCACCATAGTACGATTTATTATTGACAAATAATTCAATCGCTTTCTTAGAGTATTCTATACTTTTATCCGTGTCCTTAGTTAACATTCCTAACAAAAGATATGCATCTCTTTCTGTTCGGTTTGAATCGTCATTCTTACTTAATTTTAAGGCTATATCCGCATAATGTAACGCCGAATCTTGAATACCGTGTAATCTGTGGTAGGACGAAAGTCTGATAGAATACCTACCATACGAATCATAGAAACCACTTTCTTTCATCATTGCAAGTGCAAGGTCCAATTTTTCTTTACAGTATTCTGGTTTTTCATTGGCTTCATATAGCCTTGCCATAGAGAGATAGGTCTCAATGCATAGTTTATAATATCCTAATTTTTGCATCTTCGTTAAGATGGAATAATATAGTATTAAAGCATCATTGTTATGAAAGAAATATTCTAAGCTTTCTCCTTTGGCTATTTTGATCTGAAAATAGACTTTACAAGAATCTAAACGAAGGCTTTCTAATTCTAGTATTAATGAATCCGCCACTTCTATCGCATACAGATAATCGAACGAACGGTTTATTTTTTCCAACCTGTCTAAATCTCTGGACATTAAAGTATTGTGACAGCTTTGACCATGTACCAAATGTCCCCAAAATAGCAATAGTATAAAAATTGATACTAGCCTGCTTACATCGAAATGCTTCAAAATATTAATTTTTCACTTACGTGTATTCAAATCTAACATTTGATTGCAAAAATTCAGCAAATCAGCAATTTATTTATCTGAATTGTCAATATATGTTCTGAAGTGTCAATATATGTTCTGAAGTGTCAATATAAGCAAAGGCTTAAATTAAAGTGTACTCTTCGCATCTAAATGATATATATATAATAATTTACGATATAACCAGTCGTTCAGAACAATATCACTACCACTCAGAACAAAAAAAATCGCTTAGTATACTAAGATGAAAAGGGTGAGTTACTTTGACTATTAAATTGACATGTTTATATTTTCAAGAGACATGTTTATACTTTTTCAACCCCCTATTACTAAAAACTACTTATTATGGAATTTAAACTTTACATATTAAAAAATATCAAGATGAGACTATTACCCGTTCTGTTCTTTTTATTAGGAATACTGAGTATAGCCGTATCACAGAATCAAACAGTATTCGGTATCGAAGTGAGTGATTGGGTAGGCGCCGAATGTAACTCTAATGGACCAAGTGAGTATATCATTCCTGTTTCTGGATTACCCACTACTGGATGGACCATAAATCACATTTATCTACAAATGAACCGAGAGCCTAATTCCAGAACTTCAATATATGTTGTATCTCCTAACGGATATTTGTTTTATTTAGGTCGGACTGAAGATGGGTCTTTTTCATCTGTTCCAGATGAAAATAATTGGGAATCTTTTTATATCCAAGACTGTAATGACCTTCCTGTGCATGATCAATCTCCACTTCTAATTGAAGGTAGTTTTAACCATCTAATTCGACCAGAAGAGGCATTTCCTGACTTTAGTAATATAGATCTTAATGGAGATTGGAATATTGTTATATGTAATAGAGACGCGAATGTCTATCTGGGTTACTTGAGTATAAGGTTTACAAGTATTCAACCAGAGATGTCGTTTGATGTAATTTCTCCTGCTGCAGATTGTCAATCTAGAGCACTCATTAACGCACAGGTTACAACTGGGCCATGTTCTAAAGGCTTTTATTATTATTCATCAGATGGCTATAACCCTGCAATTTATAAAACAGAACAATTGGATAGAACTTTTCATAAAACCAATCTTGATCTTAATAGATTCCCCAATGATTATATTTTGGGAGTTGGAGAAATAGATGAAAACAATAACGAAATATCTGGAACTTATACCGAATATGAATATAGAGTTGTAGCAAGTGATTATTCTTCTTCTGGCGCAGATCATACGTGCCCACAAGAAATAACACTATCACCTGGAAACCATGATATTTTGCAACCAACATATTTAAGGAATTGCGATATAATCTTAAATGCAAAGTTAGAAATAATGAATCCAGAAGGAGCTTTAGCAATAACTATTGACCCTTTCAATTTTCAAGAAGTCTACTCTTTTGACTATACTTCTAACGGCACTTATACATTGAATTGGACTATCCAAATGGAAAGTTTGGAAAATGGAAACCTATATGACGCTAACTGTTCTCAAAATGTAATGATTGATGCTAACATAGTGATAACTTTTGATTCTGAGTTGTGTAGTGACCCTAATCCCAAAATAATTGACGTCTGCGCCCTAAATACTGATGCAGAACTTATCCCTATATCGATATCTAATTTACCTAGTAATCTCTCTGGAGAATATGGATTGAGAAGTGTTTTTGTAGAAGCCACTATTGATGATGGGTTCGCAGCTTCTGAGCCATATGTTGATTTAGTAGATCCTAACGGCGTTAAACATAGACTATTCAACCCTGCTACTTTTCCTCAGTATGATCATACTAGTGAGGAGTTCAAAGTAAATATAACAACCTGTAATTCTCCTGATATTCCTGGTGCCACAGATAACGTTCCTTATGTAGAAAATGGAACATACCGCCCAATGGTTGACCTTAATCTAAATGCCGTTAATCAAAGTGGTTTAGATCCTAATGGTACTTGGTATCTAAGTGTCTGTGGAGGATCTCCAAAGTGGTCATTGAATTGTTTTAGTCTTGATTTTGGACCAACGTGTTCCACGATAACAGAAGAGTCTATTACTTTTGGAGGTACATGTACTCCTTTTGTTCAAATTAATTCTTCGGACATAATTACCCCTTTTTGTGATGATAGAGACGGCGATGGTACTCCTGATTATTATATACGATTAGATGGAGGTCCAATTAGTTTGTGGGATGAAACAGATCATTTGAAAATGGAAACTACGGATGGAATGCATTCACTTGAGTTTGGTTCTTACCGTACAGATGAAAATGGAAACTCAATATATGAATGTAGTCAATTTTTTGATATTTCTGTCCCTGCATTAACCCCAGATACAGAAAACCCAGTATTCTCCAATTGTCCATCCGACCAAACTCTACAAATTCAAAGTAATAATCAAGTTCAATTTGATATCACTTATCCAAGTGTTACCGACAATTGTGATATAGTCGATGAATATCTTGAGGTAACCTATTTAGATGGTACTACTGATCTTAATGGGCTAACGATGTATACCTATACTACATTATCTGGGACTACTACTTTTACAGTTCAAGGTGCAGGCCGAGCAGAATTTAAATACGTTGCGGTGGATGCAAGCGGGAACATGGGTACTTGTGAATTTACTATGACGTTTGTGGATGACGATCCTTGTGTTAATGATATTTCACTTCCAGTAATCAATGATTGTCCTACTAGCCAAACTATTCAACAAACCAGTACAGGAGAAGTCAATTTAGAACAAACAGATCCATCTGCAATAGATAACTGTGACGTTGTCGAATTTGTTGTAACCATTACATTTTCAGACGGTGCTTTAGACGTTGATAATAATACAGGTACTTACCCTATTTCTCCTGGATCATTTTATAGTTATACAATTGGAGGAACAGGAACGGTTACTTTCGATTGGAAAGCCACAGATGCTGCAGGAAATTCAACTACTTGTCAGACAGTAATAACTATAACTGAGGATGATGCATGTAGTTCTGATATGGAAGCGCCAGAATTTATAAACTGTCCTTCTAATCAGGCTATAGTACTTGATTCTGAAGGAAATGGATTATTTAGTAATGTTGATCCTACAGTAACTGATAACTGTCAGATATCAACTAGGTCATTAGAAGTTACTTATCTTGGAGGTGCCACTGACATCAATGGGCTCGCCTCATTTACTACATCAGATTGGGTGTCCGATCCGACATTGTACACGGTGATAGGATCAGGAACTGTTAAGTTTGAATATACGGCGACTGATGCTGCTGGCAATCTTAGCACATGTGAATCAATCGTAACAGTGGTGGGTGATAGTGGTCCTTGTTTGAATGATATTGAAATTCCTCAAGTCGTTAATTGTCCAGAAAATGAAACCATTGATTTAGTTAATGGAATGACTACTATTATTAGCACGGTACCAGACTTTACAGATAATTGCGCTATTGCAAATATCAAAGCGATTCTTTCATATAGTGGAGGTACAAGTAATGTAGCCGGAGAAACGGATAGGGTAATAAATAATATTCAATCTGGAAAAACTGCTAACTTAACAATGGTAGGCGCAGGTAAATTAACTATTAATTTCGTCGCTGAAGATCCTAATGGAAATGAAACTGTATGTACTGTAGTTTATACCTCTGTAATTCCAGGAACAGATGCATTGATTAATATCGCTTCAGCGTGTGCAGTTGCAGGACAAAACATAACTCTTCCTGTCACAGTCACTAGATTTAATGAAATAGGAGCATTTAGTTTTGATTTGGAAGTACCATCTGGGAGTGGCTTATCATTCGTTGGTTTAGAAAACATGAATTTAAACACAACCTCTTTCAATATACTAGGCAATGGTGACCTGCGTATTAGCTGGGATGAGCCGAATGGAACAGACCTTAGCTTAGAAAACAATTACAGAATATTTAATATTATTATAGCAGCCGACAATACCTTTTCACAGTCAGCAGTAATATCAGGAAAAGAATTAGTAATCTTAAGTGACATCAATGACTCAGGAAGTTTTAGTGGTGGCAATATTTGTGTTGGAACTAGTGTGACTCCCAAAGGTCATATACTTAGCCCTATCGGAGACATTCATGAAAACGTAGAAGTTAAAATAACTGTAGGAGATCAAGTAATAACTTCTACAGTAACCGATTCAGATGGTGTCTATTCTTTTGATCTTACTAATGACTCCTATACTATCCATCCTCAAAAAAATGATGAAGTAAGAAGTGGAGTATCTATATTAGACGTAGCAAGAATCAGAAGACATTTCTTACAAAAACTACTTTTAACAGAGAACTATCAATTAATAGCTGCTGACGTTAATAAGGATGGAAAAATTAATGTACTTGATGTAGCTTATACAAATAGAGTTTTCCTGAGAAAGAGAGACGATTTCCCTAACAATACTGCATGGAGATTTTTCCCAACTACATTAAATGTAGATAATGCACTTGACGTCAATCACCCAAATTATATCAGACTTTTAGCACCAAATTTAGATTATAACAATTTGGATTTTGTATCAATAAAAACTGGTGATGTTGATTATTCTGCATTGAATGAATTAACCGGAGGCTTTCTTGCTACCACTAGGTCAGATGTTGATATTGTAATTCCTGATACAATAGTATCACCGTCTAATGAAATCAGAATTCCAGTGAGAATTGCCGGTGGAGAACTAGTTTCAGCGCTATCGATGAATTTAATGTACGATGTAAATGCACTGAAATTAGTAAAGATAGAATCTAGTCAGATGAAAGCATTTGGCGGAGGAAACTATAATGATTTGAATGGAGAGGTATTGATAGGATGGGACCATCCAAATGCGGAAGATTTTGAAGCAAGTGGAGATTTTATGACACTTGTATTTGAAAGTATAGATGTAAGTGGCACAACGGATATTACTATTGAAGATGCAAAGTTCTATGATGTTAATTTTTCTGAAATTACAACATCCGTAGTAAATGGGTCTATTACATTCATGACTACTGGAGTAAATGATTTAACCAACAATATTGACATTTCAGCTACACCTAATCCTTTTATCAACAGTGTAAAACTTAATATTGAAGCTACTTCTCCACAGCAATTATCTATTACATTTTCAGATATTACAGGTAGAACAATAAAAGAGATAGAAATAGAAATGCGTGAAAACAGTACTGAAGTTATCATAAATGATTTAGATGTTAAAGGCGTTATTTTCGTTTTAGTAGAGGGAGATAATTTCAGAGACATTCTAAAATTAATTAGCCTTTAGGATAAGACTATAAATGGTATGGGCAATTCCATAGCTCTTTAATCTAAAAGTGTATTTAATCCAATAGTATTTTCATATAATAATAAAGGAGACTGTGAATAGCAGTCTCCTTTTTATTTAAATTCCTAAATGCTTGTTTTGCATTTCTTATGTGCTTTGATTAAATCCATAAATTCAATTATCAAGTTTCATAATTTTGGTAAGTCTACAGTATACAATAGCTATCCAATTCTTAAACTGAAATCGAGTTTCAAAAAAAAAATTACTGAATGGCAGTAAACTCAAAAGGAAAGATGTAGTTTTAATCCTACTCTATAAGAAATAGTACAAATCACTCTGTATGGGCAAAGAAATTGAAAGAAAATTCTTATTAAAAAGCAACGATTGGAAACCATTAACCAGTAGCTCGCACCGGATACAACAAGGCTACTTAAATTCTGATCCATTGCGAACAGTTAGAATCAGAATAATAGATGATAAAGGCGTCTTGACCATTAAAGGAAAAAACGAAGGGATCAGTAGATTAGAATTTGAATACGACATTCCTATTGCCGATGCGCAAGCTTTAATTAAACTCTGCGAAAAACCATTAATAGATAAAGTAAGAAACCTTGTAAAGGTAGACAGCCATACATGGGAGATAGATGAATTTGCTGGAGCCAACGAAGGACTAGTACTCGCAGAAGTAGAAATAGAATCAGAAGATAGCCACGTAGATTTACCTAGCTGGATCGGCGAAGAAGTTTCTCATGATACTAGATACTACAATCCTAATCTATTAAGAATCCGATAAAAATATCATAGTACCATTACAGTAATCAAAGTCGCAACCCTCTATGTCCACAAAAGACTCTTATCCACAAATAGAAACGCTGAGATTACTGCTTCGTAGATATAAAGCAAGTGATTCTGATATGATCACTTTTCTACGCACCGATAAGGTAGTGACCCAATATATAGATAGGGCAGAATCTGACGCTAATCAAAGTGGTCTAGAATTCATAACTAAGATAAATGTAGGAATAGAAAACAAAAGTCTCTTTTCATGGGCGATCACTGAAAAAGGAAAAGACGTGATGATCGGAAGTATATGCCTTTGGAATATATCTGAGGATCGTAAAACGGCAGAGGTCGGATATGACTTACATCCTAACTATCAAAAGAAAGGTATCATGAATGAATCATTAATCGCAGTCATACAATTTGGATTTGAAGAAATGATGCTAGATCATATCGAGGCTTTTACGCATAGAGATAATGCAAACTCCAAACAACTCTTAGAAAGAAATGGATTTAAATTAGAAGAACAGCGGACAGACAAAGACAATGCGAACAACCAAATATTTACATTATCTAGAATATAGTAATAGAAAACAGTAATAATACTAAAAGTAACATCTGTCCAGATATTTACGTTGTACTAATCGAATAAACCATGAAGTACACAGAAACATATCCTGATGCTATATTCTCTCGACATATAGAGAGTTATTGGCAAGTCAAGACGGAAGTGAGCTATAGCACAAGGCCTCTAGAGATCTTGCTGCCTACTTGTACTTTCAATATTATATTTTCTCAGCAACCTTGCTATATAAAAAGTTTATCCCAACCTACGTGGCAACTGATAAGTCCTGGGGTATCATTCATTGGGCAGACTAGCGAACATCTATGCATCAAATCGGATACTCCAATAGATATTATCGGAGTGCGCTTTAAGCCTTTCGCCTTTGCTAACATATTGAGCATCCCTGCCATTCAACTCAGTGGTTCGGTTGTAGATCTCGACCAAGTACTAGGCTCTAATATAAACAGCACATTGGATATCAAGCATCTTTTCACTGATACTCAGATACATCTCAAGCATCAATATTTAGATGAGATCATGTATGGCATCCTCTCTCCTACTATGTCTTTAGATGAAAAATTAAGAGCGCAACTCAACTACATTATGGATCGACATGGTAATATGAAGATCAAAGAACTCACGGATGAATTTAAGATAAGTAAAGTCACGCTCAGAAAACACTTTATCAATAAAGTGGGTCTTACACCTAAGAAAGTTTGCCAGATATGGCGCATGAATCGTGTATTGCAACTCAAAGAAAACCATCCTAATCTAAACCTTACCGCTCTTTGCCTCGAAGCCGGATTCTACGACCAAGCACATTTCATCAAGGACTTTAAATCTATCATTGGCCTAACACCTAGAAGATTTTTTGCACAGAACTCTACTCTTATTCAACTATCACAGCTTAATATCAACAAGAGATTCAGTAATCAATACGATCCACGAGTGAATTGATAAGATCCATCCTCTCTTAGATATTCAAGACATTCGTCTACTTCCTCCAAATGTAAATATTTGTAAAACCTACTAAATCTCTTACGTAGGTTTACTTTTTTACAATTTTATACCTCTCTAATAATTTACTTTTGACAGAAATAAAAATATAACCTATGAATCTGTTATTTAGATGGAGTGTATGTACCCTACTGGTAATAAGTCAAATATGTATTGCTCAGGCACAAGAGATCAACTTTACGAAGAGATATAAGGAAAATGCCATCCATACTCTCTCCTTATTAATGAATGACTTTTATGTGTTTCCTGAAGTAGCTAAAAAGACAGAAATACATTTGCTCCAACAATTAGCAGATGGTCATTTTGATCCATTTACAAGCGATGAGGCCTTTGCTGAGGCATTGACCATCTCTGTACAATCTATCAATAAAGACAAACATATGCGCATCAGTGTAAAACCACCTTATGTAGCACCAGAGCGATCACCAGAAAGGACCATAGAAGAACAACTATACAACCTCAATCGTACAAAAATGTACAATAATGGATTTCACGCAGTTCAAGTGATGGAGGGCAATATTGGATATATAGACCTAAGAGGGTTTGCTGGATTGCAAAATGGAAAAGGAATGGCAGATGCTTACATGAAACTCATAGCCAATACAGATGCCGTCATTATTGATCTTAGTAAAAATGGTGGCGGTGATCCAGCCATGGTACAATATCTGTGCAGTTATTTCTTCAACTCAAAAGTTCACCTCAATAGCCTATACTTCAGAGAAGGAGATCAGACCATAGATTTCTATACTTTGGATGATGTAGATGGCACCAAAATGCCTGAAGTACCCTTATTTGTCATCACTAGCGAAAAGACATTCTCTGGCGCAGAAGAGTTCTCTTACAACATGCAAACTCAAAAGAGGGCCACATTAGTCGGTCAAACTACAGGCGGAGGAGCAAATCCTGGAGGTACTAGACAGATCAATGATAATTTGACCGTATTTATACCTACTGGTATGGCTATCAACCCTATCACTAAAACCAACTGGGAAGGTGTAGGAGTGGTACCAGAAATTAAAACTGAGGTCGACCAATCTCTAAGTAAAACTCACGAACTCGCCAAAGTAGCAGCAGATCAATATCGCGCTGCACTCAAAGATCAATTTACCGCTTCCTATCTGAAGCTGCTGAGTCATATGGATAACTACACCAAAGATATCTCTGAGGAATCTATTTATAATTCACTACAAGAATGCTCTAACATGGGATTAATCAAAGAGTGGCAAATAAATGCTCTGGGATATGAATATCTTATGGAACACCAAAAACCTAAAATCGCTATGTGCATATTTAGAGCTAATACGATGATCCATACGCAATCTGCTAATGTATATGATAGCTATGCCGAGGCCCTAATGATGGATGGCCAACTCAAAAAATCACAAGACAGCTACCAAACTGCAGTAGACCTAGCCACAAAATCTGGCGATGAAAATCTAGAACTCTTTAAAGAGAATCTACAAAACGTAAAAGATATGATTGCTAAGAAAAAATAGCCTAATGCTCATACTCTTTTCTCGACGCAGGAAATCGTGGATATATTTATAGACATCACTATACTATAAAGTATATTATAATTGTCTTTATCTTTACGGTATGTCAGACAAAAATAATTCACAGCCCAATAATCCGTTACATGGCGTCAAGCTCGCTACTATAGTAGAAGACTTAGTAGATTTCTACGGATGGGACACTCTAGCCGACAAGATCAACATCAATTGCTTTAAAAGTAATCAAACCGTAAAATCCAGCTTAAAATTTCTAAGAAGGACACCTTGGGCTAGAGACAAAGTGGAGGACCTATACATCACGTATTTAAAGCAGAGAAGATGAAAAAATACTTAAGCAAACGAAACATATTGCTCACGCTCCTACTGGCATTCATAGCGATGCAATTCTTTAGAATCGACACTACTAATCCACCTGTTGAACTAGAGAAAGATTTCATCCAACTTACACAGCCTCCAGCAGAAATCGCTGCTAACTTGAAAACGATGTGCTATGATTGTCATAGTCACGAATCGCGTTATCCATGGTACACTAATATTGCACCTTTCTCTTGGAGAATCAAAAGTCATATCGATAACGGACGTAAGCATCTCAACTTTTCACTATGGGGAGATTATCCTGAAAAGAGAGCCGCTCACAAATTAGATGAATGTGTAGACATGACAACTAAACATTGGATGCCTACTCTAGATTACAAACTCATGCATGGTCGTATGAGTGATCAAGAATATAAAGAAATGGCTACATTCTTTAAGTCAGCCAAAACTTCAAAAGTCATCTCTCATAATTTCGATTATCTGCTAGGAAGCTGGAAAAGAACAGATGATGAAGAAGGCAATCAAACCTATGAATCCTGGAGAAAAGATAGCGATACTAAGTATATAGGTCAAAGCTATACGCTGAATGGTACAGATACGATATCACAAGAATATATGACCATATCTAAACCATCAGAAATGTGGATGCTAGGTGTACAAATTCCAAGTGAACCTACAGAAACGATGTTTAGCTTGAAGACAATGGATGCTAATTCATTTGAGTTTGAAAGCCAAGAAAATGAATTTCCAAATCTCATAAGATATGAAGCCAAGGAAGGTAGATTGGATGCTGCGATCTCAGGTGGAGATATGGTGATTCCTTTTACATTTGAAAAAATATAGAGATACATTAATTCGATAAAAAAGAGAATATCATGGGATTCAATATTGCAGGAATGGTCATCAATAGTAATTACGATCAAGAGATCAGTAAGCTAGAGAAAGATCTTCATATGGGATTCGAAGTCCTTAGAGAAACTACATTCGAAGAGGCGGCATCTAATTGGAAAGATGATGGCTTATACTATATCTACTTTGGTGATAAAGGAACTATGATTTTCTTTGGACATGAGATGGCTATCGATCGCGGATTATCTCAACATCATGAATCTATGTCTTACGCCTATTCTGCGACTGCCATGGCATTCTACATCAGCTATAACAATGTAGCAGATAGCGGATATCGAGAAATCATGGAAAGCGAAGACGGTCGCACTATGAATGAAGGAAATCCCTTACCATTGGAAGCTGAGAATCCTACCGCCGATGGTTTGACTTTCGCATTGATGGATAAGATTATGGAGCAAAACTGGCACGCTATCGACTTTGGTGAAAAGTGCTATGTATGTAGAGCTCAGCGATTTACTACAAGACCTACGACACCTGATACATCAATAGTAGATCATACTACATCGGATGAAAGCAAAATAGTTAAAGTGGCGACTCCAGAGCCTTTGATGCAAAGCAAAAAGCGCGATGCTATTAAGAATGTACCTACTCCAACAAAGAAGAAATGGTGGCAGTTTTGGAAATAAGCTAAGTATTCTTGTCTTAAATAATATCGACTTATACTGAGCCTTAGACTTCCTTCAACTCATAATCTACCAACTCTTTCATCACTAAGTGGACTGTATTTTTAAGTCTTTCTTGGAATAAGACTAACTTACCTTTGGTCAATATATTGAGCACATCATCCGTATAATGCCTCACCGTAATCAGTTTGAGATCTGAATCTTTTTTCAAGGTATATTGATCGCCTAACTCTTCGGCAAATGCAGCTATTCTTCCTGGCCTATTATTAGTACATACTGTAAAACTGATGGCTGTATTACGCATCATATTGACACGTATACGATGCTTGGCAAATAGTGTAAATAAATCCCCAAGATGATGTTCGCCGACGAAAGAAAAATCATTGGTACTAATGTGTAGAAGTACTTGCTCCGAATTGACCACTATGACAGGAGGATACACTAATGGCTCTTCGGCAGAAATTAATGTCCCTTCTTTTTCTGGCGTATGGAAAGGCCTTACATACAACGGAATATTCTTGTTTTGTATGGGCTTTATCGTTTTCTCGTGGATCACTTTGGCACCGTAATAAGTCATCTCAACAGCCTCTTTGTATGAGAGTCTGTCTATCTTCATCACTTCTTTAAATAGACGAGGATCACCTGTCAATATTCCAGGTACATCTTTCCAGATATGCATGCTCTCTGCATCTAGACAGTAACTTAGTATCGCCGCTGTATAATCAGAGCCTTCACGACCTAGAGTGGTGGTAAAATTTTCACTACTGCTAGCTATATATCCCTGAGTCACGATCACATCGTTGGATTCTAGTAAAGTCTTTATCTTATTAGATCTCTTCTGTGTACTTACCCAATCTACTTTAGCCTCGCGATGTGTATTATCGGTAAGTATGATATCTCGTACATCTAACCATTTGGCTTTTATACCTTGATCGATAAGATACTGACATACTACTTTAGTAGAAGCGAGCTCACCAATAGATACGATCTGATCATATACATAATCATAGGGATCGATAACAGGATCTTCTAGAATCCATTCTATCTCTACGAATAGATCGTTTAGTTCATTGAGGATACTATGCCCTTCTCCACAAAGAGATTGAGCATATTGAAAATGATCTTGCTTGATTTCCTCTAGAATATTATACGCATCTTCGCTTTCACTCATGTAAGCTTGTACCAAAGTTTCCAGCTTATTAGTCGTCTTCCCCTTTGCGGAGGTTACGATTACAGCTTTTGACTCTAAGTGATCTTTTACAATCTTGCTTACATTCTCTACTAAATCAGGGGTGGCTATTGATGCGCCTCCAAACTTCCATACTTGCACTTGAGCGTTATTCATACTACCATTGAGTTTTTCTGAATACAAATATATTTAACGCAAAGAGTATTGATGTGTTTAACAGCAATTATCTTAATTGCTATCGATCAGACAGTAAGATTGACCATACGATAAAGTGTGGACTACACCTACAATAGATGATATGATGCTACAACACCAATAAATAGGCACTTTTATCATGAGAAAATATCTGATACTTTGCAAGTATATATTACGCTTAGTGTATCTACGACACATTCTTTAGGATATTATTTTTACTTTTAGTTGATTTTTGAGTATTTGAATATAAATCAATCAACTTATCCCATATGGAGTCGACTCTCGGCAATGCATTAGTACTATTGGCTATCGGTATGATTACCGTCTTTTTGATACTAGCCCTAGTAGTAATCTCAGGAAATATCTTAATCAAGATAGTCAACAAATACGCTCCAGAACCTACTAAAAAACTCACGAGAGCCAGCAGATCTGCTACAGGTACAGCACCTGAAGTGATCGCGGCTATAACTGCTGTAGTAGAGACTGTGACAGGAGGACATGGAAAAGTAGAGCGTATTAATAAAATAGATAAATAAGCTAATCTTAAAGTGTTGGGCTATGTTATAAGGCCCTATTCCTAAGATAAGCATAAGAGATATAAAATCATGATGAGAAAAGAAATAAAATTAGCACTTGTATATAGAGATATGTGGCAGTCCGCTGGTAAGTATGTACCTACTGTAGACCAACTTTGTAGTGTAGCTCAACCGATCATAGACATGGGTTGCTTTCATAGAGTAGAAACCAATGGTGGTGGATTCGAACAAGTAAATCTCCTTTTTGGAGAAAACCCTAACGTTGCGGTTCGAAAGTGGACGCAACCATTTAACGATGCAGGTATACAGACGCAGATGCTAGAGCGTGGTCTCAATGGAATACGTATGAGTCCTGTGCCTTTAGATGTGAGGAAACTGATGTTTAAAGTAAAGAAGCTCCAAGGAACGGATATCTCTAGAACATTTGATGGCCTTAACAATCCACAAAACTTAGAACCTAGTTTCAGGTTTGCTAAAGAAGGTGGCATGATTGCTCAAGGAGCATTGAGTCTTACTTATTCTCCGGTGCATACGGTAGACTATTATATCAATCTTGCAGATCAGTACATTGAGCGAGGTGCAGAAGAGATCTGTATCAAGGATATGGCAGGAATCGGTCGTCCTGCTTCTGTAGGAAAGATCATCAAAGGAATCAGAGAGCGTCATCCAGATATCATAATACAATACCACGGTCACTCTACACCAGGATTTTCCGTTGCGTCATCACTTGAGGCGGCACGTAACGGTGCAGACTATATTGATGTAGGCATGGAGCCTTTAAGTTGGGGGACTGGACATGCAGATCTTCTTACTATACATGAGATGCTAAGAGATGCAGGGTTCCAAGTAGCAGATATCAATATGGATGCTTATATGGAAGTACGTAGATTGTCGCAGGCATTTATGGATGACTTCTTAGGCGCGTATATCAATCCAACTAATAGGCGTATGAATTCTCTACTCATCGGACCAGGACTACCTGGAGGAATGATGGGAAGTCTTATGGCTGATCTAGAGAAAAACGTAGCTAGCCTCAACAAATGGCTCACTAAACGAGGCAAACCTAATACGACAGAAGACGAACTATTGCTTAAGTTATTTAACGAAGTGAAGCATATCTGGCCTATGCTAGGTTACCCTCCACTCGTAACACCATTCTCTCAGTATGTCAAAAATGCTGCATTGATGAATGTGATACAAATGACTAAAGGCAAAGAAAGATGGTCGATGCTAGATGAAAATACATGGGGCATGATTCTCGGTAAATCTGGTAGTCTACCTGGAGAATTAGCACCTGAGATTCTGAAAATGGCGAAAGACCAGAATAGAGAATTCTTTACTGGAAACCCACAAGACTTATATCCTGACCAACTTGATCATTATAGAGAACATATGAAAGAGAATGGTTGGGAAACAGGCAAGGATGATGAAGAACTGCTGGAGTATGCTATGCATCCACAGCAATATAAAGCCTTCAAATCTGGAGAAGCTAAAATCAAGTTTAAAGCAGATTTAGCTTCTAGAAAAAGTAAATTAAACGCTCCAGCAGCTACAAGTGAAGCACCCATAGCAACAGCCGTAGCTCCTGCTAACAATTCACCAAAGGCATTAAACCTAGAAGTGAATGGACAAAAATATCATGTAAAGATTAGCTATCCAGGACAGGATAATACCGCAGTAAATACTGTAATCGATCCACAAGGACCAGCAACTCTTCCTACGACAAATAACGATGCAGACTCCAAATTTGTATTGGCTCCGCTAGAAGGTAAGTTCTATCTTACGAAAGAGACATCAGAAAAAGGAATCAAAGTTGGAGACCAAATTCAAAAGGGAGAAACGGTAGCTTATGTCGAAGCGATGAAAGTGATCAATGCGATCACAGCTGACGATAGCGGTACCGTAGCAGAGATCATGGTCAACCATGGTGATGAAATCGAAGAAGATGACCAATTAATCAGAATAGTATAAACTGAGTATCTAGACAGCAGAACAACCTATGGAGGTACTTAATAAATTATACGAAATGACAGCATTCGGTGCGATCGGAGAAGATCCATTGACGCTAGTCATGTTGGCATTGGCCCTTTTCCTGCTATACCTAGGTATCGGAAAGAGATTTGAGCCCTTACTGCTTGTGCCTATAGCATTTGGAGTATTACTAGCTAATTTTCCAGGCGGACATATGTCAGTAACTCCCTCTACGGAGATTATCGAGCATATGACAATTTTGGAAATCGCTAAGGAGCATGGTATCATGAATATGTTGTATTACATGCTGATCAAAACAGGTCTCCTTCCACCTCTCATCTTTATGGGTGTAGGTGCGATGACCGACTTTGGACCCATGCTTCGTAATCTTAAGTTAGCCTTCTTTGGAGCCGCTGCACAGATAGGAATATTCACAGTATTGATATCAGCTGTCGCCTTAGGTTTTTCTCTCAAGGAAGCTGCCGCCTTAGGAATCATCGGAGGTGCAGATGGCCCTACTGCGATCTATACGGCGATCAAATTAGCACCTCACTTATTGGGACCGATAGCTATCGCTGCATATTCTTATATGGCATTAGTACCAGTGATTATTCCATTGGTAGTGAAGTATACTATTTCAGAAAAAGAGTTGAAGATCAATATGAAAGAGCAAGATAAGCTCTACCCTAGCAAGGTAAAAATAAAAGACCTTCATAGAACCAAAATCATATTTCCAATTGTACTCTGTGCTATTGTATCTATCTTAGTTCCTTCGTCTGTGCCTTTAGTAGGAATGTTACTTTTCGGTAATCTTATTAAAGAAATCGGATCAGACACTAACAGATTAATGGTCGCTGCTTCAGAGACTATAATGAATGCAGCAACGATATTCTTAGGTCTAACTGTAGGTGCAACTATGACTGCTGCCACATTTTTAGATAAGACTACTCTATTAATTATACTAGGTGGATTTATCGCATTTGCCATCTCTATATTTGGTGGTATCATGGCCGTAAAAGTGCACAACCTATTTTCTAAGAAGAAGATCAATCCACTCATCGGAGCTACAGGACTAAGTGCTGTACCAATGGCTAGTCGAGTAGCTAATGATATCGCACTTAAATACGATAGCAAAAATCACTTGCTCCAATATGCCATGTCGAGTAATATCTCAGGTGTGATTGGATCGGCTGTAGCGGCAGGAGTATTGATTTCATTCCTATCTTAATAATACTAATTAATAAAAGCTCCTTATCTTTACCATATTCAATAAATTATTTTCTGACATTAAATGAAAAATACAATGACACTTAAGCAACTTATCAAACTTGAGAATAAAGCAGATACCGTATGGGTAATCAGTCCTACCCTTCACTATGATACAGAAAATAAAGATTTCTCCGAGCTAGTGAGTGTCAACTTGGGCGCTAAGAAAAAATACAGATATATAGTTCCTGCCACTAAAGAAGTAGAGAAAAATTTAAAGCTTTACCAAAAGATGTATAAGCTTACTGATAAAGAGATGTTTACAAACTTCTTACTCTTACCTGACAATGATTTCAATGGTTTCTTAACTGAGACTGTTATCTACAATGCAGGCAAAGAATGTATCGCATGTACAGCGCCACCGCTAGAGTCAACTAATGACATCATCAAGTACGGACCTAAAACTGCAAAAGCCATGGCCAAGCAATTTAAAGCGACTTGGAAAAAATATATGAGAATGAATCCATAATCGGATTTAGATTCAATAATACAGAAGGAATCAAGTCGTAAGATTTGATTCCTTTTTTTATAATTTTATTATAGACTTATTGCTATATGTAAACATGTAAATTGAACAATTCCAATACTTAATTTTTACTCGTCCCTATCACATAATTAATCGCTTGCTTCGCTAGACCAAGCCAATCGCCGCTGTAATCCGCTGGCACTTGCAGCCAATCTTTCATGGCTCTGTTTTTTCCAGATGGATCCCAATTGACAGAATTTATATAATTTTCTCTTAGCAAGCTGATTTCCTCCTGCCCTATCTTAAATACCATTTCTCCTTTATAAAATGCGGCATAAGCTTTCTTATTAATCTTTAGGCAGGGCTTACCAAACATTTGGCCAGAAGTGGATCCATATTCATCTGCAAATGCTTCTCCTAATTTAATATATCGTTCTTCACTCATTCTTCTATTTTTTTCAAACAATTAAGACGTCTGTAATTAAAAGTACAAGTCTATTAAAGACTACTTCATCAACCAAGGATATCCTAAAGCAAATGCCTTTCGCCACGTGATATGCCAATGACTCTCTCCCATTATCATATCATATTTTAGATGATCGTCATCTAATCCTAGAGCTTCGAATTTGGCATAAATACCTTCAGCCGCAGGTATCATAGTTCTACCTTCATATTCGCCTACACTTATATGTATCTTCTTGTCTTTGACTTGGTTTTCTGTGAGATTCATTGCCATCAATCGATCATGATCGACCCACATAGATGGAGACATTATTAATGCATTGCCAAATACCTCTGGATGAGCCATGAGCATGTAGTAAGCCATCATACCGCTACGTGATATACCTCCGATAGTTGTTGACTGTGCGTTAACTTTAGTTCTATAGTTGCTATCTACCCACTGCTTAAGATCTGATGTCACCCACTCCGCATATTTATCTCCATGTGCATCTGGATTATCTTCGTTTACAAAAGGTGTATATTCTGCATCTCTGCTCTTATCTGATTGATTAATACCTATTACGATTGCTGTTGGTTTACCCTTGTCAGACGCTGTATTTATGACTTCATCTATCTCCCACTCTGGCCCCATGTTTTCTAGATCATTGAATGAAGATTCACCATCCATCATATAGATCACTGGATATCGAGTCGTCGTATCACTATAGTAATTTGGCGGTACGTAAGTGTGTATTGTACGAGTCTCATTTTGATACCCAATAAGAATAGAATCTCGTATTACGCGAACCGTTGGCGAAGAAGTGTCAACTAAATTTTCATAATATACCGCTCTTCTTTGCTCATCTCTATGTTGATAGTATTTTCCTCTAGCTATAAAAAAACCATAGATTAACAATCCTAACAAGGTTGACCAGACAAAAAACTTCTTCATAGCTTAACGATTTAGTGTAACATATATACCTGCTAGCCTATAAGGTAGTCATTTTATAATTACTGATTAAATTAGATAAGCATCGTACTTCCCATTGTGAAATTCATTAATTGAAAAATTTAAGAATTATCTCTTTCGATCTTCGGCTTTAAACGCTCCTCTATTATGTAAGATCCATTGCGATTCATCTAGAGGAGAAACCCCTTTATAATCTCTTATTTTATCTTCTGTAGTTTCAGTCCTTTCGTATCCATCAAGCCTCAATTTCAATCTGCCTTTACCTGAAGTAGTCGCATTAAACTTGATACTATATTCCATAGCTTGTGACACCGCTACACGACCAGTGAGTATAAAGAAGTCGCCGTCAAAAGATGGCGAAACTATGTGCGCGCCCATTTGATTCATATCACTAACAATCGCACCTAGTAAAGCTTGTTGTGCTTTGACTTGAAAGGCATACATTGGCTCTAGCAAATCGGTATCGGCATTCTCTAATCCTCGCATAATACCCATAGGGGTCGCCAATAAAAAGTCTCCAGGATTGGAATGTACGTTATGCTCTG
>CALKJD010000156.1 GCA_937995755.1 uncultured Saprospiraceae bacterium
TTTACTGGACGGTGACCAATTACGAAATGACTGGCCGAAGCATTATCTGCAACAGTATCGGTGATGCGGATATTCCAGTTTTCGATACGGCTACTTACGATCTCAATGGATGGAAGGACATAATCTATGGCATTGATCACATCTATGATTGTAAGGTTGTCACCATCTAGACTTCCTCCTAGTACAAAAGCCAATTCGCCTTCTACCTTAGGCTGCATCGTCTCAGATACTGGTAAAGATAGACCGTTAAGTACCTCCATATCATCGAATAGAATCCCAAAATCTGGAGTGGAAATACCAAACTGCTCTTGTACTTTAAGCGATGTGAGTCCAATTTTCTTCCCTACGATACGAGCTCCATCTACTAGCTTATGATTGGTGTTGATTTGCTGTATAGCATAGGCTAATTCTTCATTGTGTTCGCCTATCTCATCTCTTAGAGGTGCTATAGTTGTCTTTGTAGCTTGAGCCTGTCTGAGTTTTGCGGCGTAGTCTTTCGCTTCCATATTCCTTATTCTTTGTTAGTTGTAATACTCTATTTCTTTTCCAAATGTACAATAGGCAATCGGCATATCTAAGATTCGAAGTAATGAATGCTGTCAGAAATCGGAGATTATATTTCTTCCAGCGAAGGATTTATACAAAGAGGTCTACTTATAGGTATGGAAAAAATAATAATCATACTCGTAGGAATTACTTTGGCATTATCTAGTTGTCACAGTCATAAAGCAGTTACGAGCGGTGATGGCTATAGTTCGGACTATACTATTGTGGATCAAGAATATGGTACTAATACTAAAGCAACTATCAAAGATGACCAAAGGATAATCGTGACCAACGCCTTGCCGAATCATAGCACAGGAGAATTTCCAAATGCTGGAAATCCAAATACTATACAAGCGCAAAACAGGACATATAAGCTTCCATTACATCCTAAGTATATCGGAGAGAGCCAGTGGGTTAGAGAACCAGGAGTAGCGATTAACGGAGTCAAATTTGAACCAGGAACAGCGGAAGTAGTACAATGCGAATCTGGTGAGAACTATCGAGTAGAAGGAATACAAAAGTTGATAGATCTTGGATTGGATAATAACCATGCTCACGTACAACCTACTGGTGCATATCATTACCATGGTACACCGACAGGATTAGTCGAAAGTGAAGGTTCTGATAAAGATTTAGTTCATGTTGGATTTGCGATGGATGGATTTCTTATATACTATTCGAAATCTGGAGCATATACGCCTAGCTACAAACTGATCGATGAAAATAGAGAAGGTACTGATTGCCTCTATGAAAATCCTCATACAAAAATGAATATCGAATTAGAAGATACTACACCAGATGGCACTTATACACCTGACTGGGAATATGTCAAAGGACTAGGTGATCTTGACGAATGCAATGGTGTAATGATCGATGGCCAATATGTATATCTTATTACCGATGATTATCCATATATCGGCAGGTGCCTAATGGGAGAATACGAAGAACCAAGACGTGGGCCACGACCTGAAGGTGGAAGACCGCCTAGAGGACCGAGAGGAAATTAGCCTTTTGGATTACAGTAGAATATCAAAACATTAATTAATAAAAATTACGATTATGAAAATATCAAAAATGATATTAGGGCTTTGCCTATGCTTTACCCTAGTAATGGTGTCGTGCTCAGATGATGACGACGACTGTACAAAGACTACTTGGTATGAAGATCTCGATGGAGATGGATTGGGAAATGCTTCTGTATCTCAAAGTGCATGTGAGCAACCTGCAGGTTACGTAGCAGATAACACGGATACTAATGATACAGGAACGGATACAGTTTTAGATGTAGATCAATCTTTATTTTTAGCAGATGGAAGTGCGCTCACGATTACTACTGTGGCATGTACCTTATCAGATGGCACGGAGACGACTTGTTATCAATTAGTAACTAAGTCCAATCCATCAGATCATGAGATGGGACCTTGGTGTCCAGATAACATTACGAATACTGATGTTGCCGGAGGTATCTGGTTAGAAAGTGGAGAAGTCTACGATGTAGACGGTGATTTTATTCAAAATATGGCTTCATTCTATAATGATAGTACATGGAAAATGTATGATGACAATGGCAATGTTTTCAAAACAGAAACGCTCGAAGATTGTATCAATGCAGCCAATCCAAATGTAGGTGCAGAGTATGAAAATTTCTGTGTAGAATGTCTGCCTTCGTATGTTACGGATTTGTCTAGTACTTATTTGATTCCAGTTACTCCTGTGAAGTTATCTACTCCTGTAAGTTTTGGAATGATGGGCCCTCCAGGAATGGGGAATAATGGTCCTACTACGAGAGGTCTCGCTTTTAATGGTGTGGTCTTCGATGCGCCAGCACCTACTGATGCTATATTAGGTGCGTATACTCTAGCTCCATTTGATGACGCTGGAGGACACATCAATACTGCAGCAGGATATCATTATCATGCAGCAACAGGAGTAAGCAAGAAGGTAGAGCAGGCTGATGGACACGCGTCTATGATTGGTTATGCTATGGACGGTTATGGAATCTATGCATTCTTAGATGCTGGTGGTAACGAGGCTGTGGATCTTGACAACTGTAGAGGACATTATGACGAAGTAAGAGGATACCATTATCACGTAGATTATGCGGGTAACAATAACTTCATTAATTGTCTAAGTGGCGCTTACGCAAACTAGAATTGTTTTTTTAGGCTTTTTGCAAATGAGCCAAATACTTTTTGGAGCTATCGGAGGCCATTAAGGATTTCTGATAGTTCCTTTTTTTATCAATATTAAATAATCATTATGCTAAGATTCTGCATCCTTATTTTCTTTCTAGTGGCAACAGGCTCACTGTTTGCTCATCAGCCAGATAAATCTTCTACTATGCTCGTAGAAAAGGAAGATGGTAAATGGGTGCTTCAAGTACGAGCAGCACTCACCGCTTTTGAATATGAAGTCAAGCATGCTTTTGGAAAGGGTAGTTATAATTCTCCAGAAGAATTCGAAGCGCTAGTAATGGAGCACCTTCGTAATAGAATCGATTTAACAATTGATGAACAGACTTATATGTTAGGTTCAGGAAGTGTGCAGCTTGGACATGAAACCAACGTACTTTTCGAAATAGAAAATGAAATATTGGAGTTGAATAAAATATCAGTATCTCAAAAGAGTTTCGCGGATATTAATAGAAATCAAAGCGCATTAGTATTGCTCAAAAAAGGGTTGAAACCACAGCAATTTATTTTAGATCAAAGTAATGGTCACCAAATGACTTTAGAGTGTAATGATGATCACTTCGTACCCAAGACTCTAGTTTCTGCAGGTGTACCTGCACACAGTCATCTTTGGCAATATTCAACTGCAGTAGTGCTTACCCTACTAATTAGTTTTTTTGGATGGAAGTGGCTGCGTAATCATAAAGCCATTGGTGAGAAGGTATCAATTAGCTAAGAACTGTGTATCTAAATTTAATCAGGCTTAGAAACCTATTAAGGTAACCAAGCCTGAAAAAAAATTAAACCAACTAACTTTATTTTGAGATGGAATTTAATTGCTTACCATCTTATATTATAATCCTTCTATGATATGTGCTCCTTTTGGTATATCAAACGCAGCCTTCTTTGTCTCTGGTAAAAACTTTATATCTGATACTGTAATGTCTGTAACTACATCGCCAGCTAAACCTTCATCTTCAGATGTCATATAAGTCTTGTATCCTGTTGGTAATGTAATTCCATTTACCGTTTTGAAATTATGAAGCGTCATAGTCTTTTCAGGAGTATGCCCTCCGTTTTTAAAGTATTTAGGATAGGATACGATATATCTTAAAACGGCAAGTTGATGTGTTTTTTTGTCGAAGTAATTGATGTAATAATCGTCTGGCGCATCACCTGTGCCTGCCTCAAAAGTAATTTTTACCGCATCATAGGTTATATCATTTAATACCTTATCATCGAGTTTTTCTAATATTACTCCTTCGCCATCAAAGTTGAATGGTTGAGCTAAAAAGAATATTGGAGTCATGGCCCAAAAACGTAGATTGTACTCAAAGTAGGCTGTGTCTTTCATGGTAACCCATGCGTCTTTACCATCCCAACCGTAGCTTGCCGTAGGGTTTTCTATATCATGGTGTACAGCCTTGTTGTTCCATGTGTCTATTACTTGTGTTGAATTTCTTCTGGCGCCTTTCCCAACAGGAACATAATCAAATTGGAAGCTAATAGGTCCATTAGAGTACCATTTTTCTAGTCCCCCTGCAGACTCCATCGCTTGCCAGATAATTTTACCAGCTTCTGATTTTTCTAATTTGTCTTTTGCTTTTGCTACTCTTTCTTTGATCCACGTTTGTGGTACCAGAGCATTGTCAGATACTACCGTTTCTTCAGCTAATGGGGCT
>CALKJD010000157.1 GCA_937995755.1 uncultured Saprospiraceae bacterium
AACAATATTGATCCTCAGAATAATTAATTCCGAGTACGTATAAATTTTAATTACGCCTTGTTTCCATAGTTGGAGCAGGGCGTTTTTAAGTTGTGGCTATATGTTAAATACTTGGATAGACATAGTAAGCTTATAGATAAATAGTATTTTGGTGAGGAATGTAAACATAGTCACCATGAAAAGAATGTTACTAATCTCCCCATTAGTGTTTTTTTACTGTTTTACGCTATCTGCTCAACTCGAAATATTGTCCTGTGATACGATTAACTTAGTAGATGAGAATCAGTGTGTTTTTCCTGAAGTTACATTGACAAATTCAGCTATTTCGGATGGGTCATGCGCCAATGATTCCATTTATTGGTATGTTCTTGTGGATGCTTGGGGAGATGGAGTTTATGATTATGAGTATAGTTCTAGCCTAGAGACATCAGATAATGACATTACTGAAGATTCTAATCAAAATGGAATGCCGGATATTTATTTACCACCTTCGCTGAGTGGAGAAGAGGTTTTTATTTTGATACAAGAAAATATTGAGATGTCACTATTTATTCATAGTGTCAGATGGAAGGCAATGGATGCTTGTGGGAGTGAAATAGTGTGCAATTCTGGATTTGTAATTAAGGATTTAATTCTACCTAGTATAGAATGTGTCCAAGAAATAACAACTGGAATTTCTGATTACTACCCAGTTTTAGAATTAGATGATTTTCTGGTTTCGGGATCCGATAATTGTACTGCAATGGAAGATTTAGTTTACAGTTTTGATGCTACTTTGGAGGATACGGATGTGAGTTATTCTGCATTTGATGGTGATACATCTCTTACTCTATACTTATTTGATGAATCAGGGAATTCATCTTCTTGTGTTGTTGAACTTAATTATTATCAAAGTCCTTTTCCTTTTACAGGGGTTGTAAAGAATGTGAATGATGTAGCACTAGATGGAGTGAGTGTCTTCGTTGAAAGGTCATCTTGGCTATCTTCACAAATTTCTGATGAAAATGGTCACTTTACTGCTTGCGTTTCTCAAGATTTCGACTACTCAATCCAAGCTAGTTTTGATGATGGGAATAATGGAATTTCAACAAGAGATTTGTTGCAAATCCAAGATTTTATAAATGACAATAATTCGTTTTTAAATCCTTTCGGAATCATTGCCTGTGATGTAGATCATAATTTTGAAGTGGATGATAAAGATATTGAGTACTTAAGAGAATTGTTGTTTGAAGAAAGAGTTGACACTGGTCTTTGGAGATTTCTCTATGGTAGGATAGAGTTTGAGGATGAAAGTAAGCCATTTCCTTATGATGAAGGGATAGAGCATACTGCAGAGTCAGAATGGCATTGGAAAGAATTGTTAGGTGTGAAACTCGGTGATGTAGACCACTCTGCATTTTCAGCATCGCTAGGATTAGATTCGATTCAGTTGACTATAGAAAATAAATTTGTTTATAAAAATCATGAAGTCGATATAGATTTTTTCCTTCCAAAAGGAATTGATGTGAGAGGGTTTCAATTCGCTATAGATACGGATATGGACTTTGTAGGAGTAAAGTCGGGTGCCGCCCATATTACCAATGAGGATATATCTTCCACCTCTTCTAGACTATTGATAACATGTACAGAAGCGGATATCATGACGGATGAGATAGCTTTTACCTTAAGCTTTATAAGTAGTAAGAGTGGAGAATTAGCGAGCTTGATCAAAGGTTTGGATAAGAATCCAGCATTGGGGCAAAATCTTGTAGCAGAGGTATACATTAATGCTGATTTGGAGACTCATCCTCTTCAGCTGAGGGTGGAAGGTGAGCCAGCTTACAAAACCAAGGTATTTGATCTGAAACCTAATCCTATTTATGATGGTAGTATGATTGATTTTGAATTGGGATCAGAAGCAAAAGTCGGTATTAAGATTATAGATACCTATGGCAGATTAAGCCCTTATGAAGTGGATTTAGGCTCTTTTAATAAAGGAAAGCATTCATATTTTTTTGATAGAAATGATTATAACATTCATTCTGGAATATATTTATTTCAGTTTGTGATAGATTATAAAGCTCCAAATCAAGGCAATGCAATATTTGTAAAAAAAGCAATTATTATAGAGTCCAAATAAATGAATTGTATATTGCTTCATATATGATTCGAATTGTACTTCTTTTTCTGTTTTGCACAGTATGCTACAGTCAACTCTCTTTGGGACAAAAAGATAGTGTAGAGGTAGACGAGGTTAAAAATTTTAGCGTTACAGCATATCCAGTACTATTCTATTTGCCTGAGACGCGCTGGGGAGGAGGAGGAGCCAGTGTAGTTACTTTTAGAGTGCCTGGCGAAGGTCCTGAGACAAGGCCGTCGTCATTCAATGGAGGCGTAGCGTACACGCAAAACAAACAGCTTCTATTTTTCTTTCCATATAGTCTGTACAAAAACAATAATGATCTGAAGGTCATAGGTGAGATTGGCTATTATATCTATTTCTATAACCATTACGGTATTGGAAATGAAAGCCAACTAAAAGATCAAGAAATCTATGATGTCACTTACCCAAGGATTCATACCTCTGTCCTTCAGAGATTTGGTAACTTCTACGTGGGTGTTAAGACTAGATATGATAACTATAATATCACAGAACTGAAGGAAGGAGGATTATTAGAAAATGATGAGTGGGCAGTCCAAGGAGGGGGGCAGATATTGTCTTACGGTCCGCTAATTCAGTATGATACGAAGGACTATCACTTCCATCCAACTAAAGGGTGGCTATCTGAGATAGGTTTGATTACTACCAAAGAAGGAGTATTGTCGGATGCAACGTTTACAAAATTTCATCTGGATGCTAGACAATACAGCAGTTTTAGAAAAAACCATATCATAGCTTCTAACGTCTATTTTGGTCATATATGGGGGGATGTTCCTTTTAGTGAATTGTTTTACTATGGAAGTAACAAGAGAGCTAGGGGCTTCAGTGATCGTAGATATAAAGATCGATCATTTTTAGCTGTACAGAGCGAGTATAGATTTCCGATTTGGAAATGGTTGGGAGGCGTTGCATTTGGTGCTACATCTGCAGTAGGAGATGGTACAAGCGATCTCTTTAGTAATAGATTTAGATGTACTGGTGGCGGTGGCCTAAGAATCACTCTAGATGAAGAAGATCGAGTCCGATTGAGATTAGACTATGCATTTTCAGAAGAAGGCAGTAATTTTTATCTTACAGCTAATAATGCGTTCTAGTAGTTCAGAGTAGCACTATTGATCTTTGGATAAATGATGTTCTGCGGCAGCGGCTAGTTGCTCATAGAATTCCTCGCCTTTAGCTCGGATAATAGCTTCTTTTAAAAACTTATAAACGGGTACTTTTAATTCTTCGCCAAGACTACAAGCGGCAGAGCAAATATCCCACGTGTCATAGTTCCATGCTTCAAAGCCTAACTCTGGATTACGATTGACCCTAATAGGGTAGAGGTGGCAAGATAAAGGCTTTTTATAATCGATCTTACCTTCATTGTAGGCTTTTTCGATACCACACATACTGATTCCGATTTCGTTCTTGACTAAAAAAACACAAGATCCATCAGGATGAAGAGCGGCACCATCCCACTGCTCCTTGGCAAACTTATCTTTCCAATCCCAATTGTCTATGACCTTCTTTGACTCTTCGCTTAGACCTTCTTTGATGATGTCGATATACTGGTCAAGTATCTTTACTTCCTCAGGCATCACTGGGGCTCCATAGTCTCCTTCCCAGCAACAGGCACCTTTACATGCATTGAGGTTGCAGACGAATTTTTTTTCAACTATATCGTCAGCAATCAGTACGTCTTCTATGGCTATCATATGGATGTGATTCTTTGGGTAATTGAAATCATAAATAAACCCAAAAATACGTTAATAACGATTACTATGGAAAATGTATATCACTACTTAATTTCTTTACTTCTAATTAAGTATTTCATTGGAACATATGAGGGAAAATTGGATGTAATATGGCTTTGGAAATCCATCTATTAAGTGAGATATGGATATTGCGGTAGAAATGTGTCGAATTGCTATTTTTATAAGGAATCAATTACTTATACATAATTGTTTTTATCATGTAATTCAAGATGTAGTGATTTGTGTGTTTTTCTTTCATTTTTGACTTAATTAAACAATCACTTACTTCCATTTATTAGATAATGGTAATATTTTGCAGGAAATTTAAAATACCCACAGTTAATGGACATGTTAAAACAGAAGTTTTTTGAGAAAGCAAGTGCTCAGAAGGCGGAAATGAAAGCCTTGCTAAAAGAACACGGAAATAAAGTCGTAGGAGAAGTAACTCTAGCACAGACATTCGGAGGAATGCGTGGAGTGAAAAGTATGGTCTGGGATGCATCTAATCTAGATGCCACTGAAGGGATCAGATTTAGGGGATACAATATACCTCAGTTGAGAGAATTACTTCCGAAAGTAGAAGGCGGTAAAGAACCTCTTCCAGAAGGCTTGTTTTGGCTTATGCTAGTAGGTGAAGTACCTACAAAGGAGCAAGTGCAATGGCTTAGCGATGAGTGGGAAAAAAGAGCAAGTATTCCTGATCATACATTCAAGGCACTAGATGCATTGTCTCCAGATACACACCCCATGACACAGTTTAGTATGGCAGTACTGTCTATGCAAACTGAAAGTGTATTCGCTAAGAGATATGCAGAAGGTATGAGTAAGCACGATTACTGGGATGCTGCATATGAAGATACAATGAATCTTGTAGCTAAGTTACCTAGAGTAGCCGCATACATATATAGAAGAACTTATCACAATGGTGATCATATCGCGCCACGTACCGATTTAGATTGGGCGGGTAATTATGCACACATGCTAGGAATAGACTCAGCAGATTTCAAATCTCTAATGAGACTTTATCTTACGATACATGCAGATCACGAAGGTGGAAATGCATCTGCGCATACTGTACACCTTGTAGGATCAACTTTGAGTGATGCTTATTATTCGTTATCAGGAGGTCTCAACTCATTAGCAGGACCGCTACACGGATTAGCTAATCAGGAAGTGATTAAGTGGATATTTGAATTAGTAGAGAAGCTAGGTACTACAAAGCCTTCTAAAGAGCAGATCGCTCAATATGTACAAGAGACATTAGATTCAGGTAAAGTAATCCCAGGATATGGACATGCTGTATTGCGTCAGCCAGATCCTCGATTTACAGCACAAAGAGAGTTTGCTAAGGAATATATCAAAGATGACGATTATGTTAACATCGTATGGAATCTATTTGATGTAGTACCTGGTATCTTAGGTGCACTGGGTAAAGTAAAGAATCCATGGCCAAATGTAGATGCACACTCTGGAGCATTACTAGTACATTATGGACTAAAAGAATATAGCTACTACACAGTATTATTCGGTGTGAGTAGAGCATTAGGAGTATTAGCTAATGGATGTTGGAGTAGAGCAATGGGTTTCCCTCTTGAGAGACCAAAGTCAGTCACATCTGATTGGGTAAGAGAGTTTGTGAAGTCTGATAGCTAATTGTAGACTGGAAATTTTATTTAAAAAAACCATAACAATCAATAAGTAACATGAATCATCCAGAAAATCTAAAGTACACAAAGGAGCACGAGTGGGTAAGAGTAGAAGAAGATGGTGTCGTAGTAATCGGTATTACTGATTTTGCACAATCTGAACTAGGCGAACTTGTATACGTAGAAGTAGATACCGTAGGAGACACAATCGCAAAGGATGAAGTGTTTGGTACCGTTGAAGCGGTAAAGACTACATCTGATTTGTTTATGCCTTTGTCGGGTGAAGTGTTAGAGTTTAACTCTGAGCTAGATGAGTCAGAAGGAGATAATCCTGGTCTGATTAATGAAGATCCATACGAAGGAGGATGGATAGTGAAGGTTAAGATTTCTGATGAGTCAGAACTAGAAGGATTAATGGATCATGAAGCTTATATGGCTGTAATTGGTTAATTATTCGATTAGTGCACACCACTTTATCGTTTTATTGCATCTATAACACATAAGAGAAATCAGATGAACAGATTAAAACATCTGATATTACCTATTAGCGCTACGATAATCACGATCATTGGATCTGGATTGTCAGCTACAAAAGCAAAAGAGCTTTTGACATTTAATTTGTTTTCACAGGACAAGCTGTTACATTTTACATGCTATTTTGTATTGACGGTACTTTGGTCGTATGGATTATATAAGATCAAAATAACTGGGTGCGTACAAAAGTCTTTGTGGATAACAATCTCGGTAGGATTACTCATGGAAGTTTGCCAATATTTATTTTTCGAAGGTAGACAGTTTGAGTTTCTCGATATTATTGCTAATATTAGTGGCTCTTTAATAGGAGCACTAGTTTTTATAAAAATTATTAAATAACGAAATCATGTTTGGAGATTTATCACTAAATGGTCAAATGACAACTCTAGCGATGTTCGCTTTGGTTGCCTTGACGCTTGGTATCATCTTCTTTCTTCGTAACAGATACAAAAACTCTAATCCAGATGTTCTCAAAGAGAAGTATGCTGGTAATGAGGGTGGATCTGTAGCCTCTCGTAATAAGTACCCAGAGGTTAATGCTTTTGATTTATCTTCTACTTTTTGGGGATATGGTCTTGCTGTAGCATTAGCAACTACTGTACTTGGATTTAGCTGGACTAAATATGAGAAAGCCGTTTATGTACCAGATTATGATCTGAGTGTAGATGAGGAGATAGAAATGGAACCGCCACGTACGGCTGAACCGCCACCACCACCTCCTCCACCACCGCCACCGGTAATCGAGGAAGTGCCAGAAGAAGAAATTCTTGAAGAAGACGAACCTGAGTTCGTAGATCAAGATGTAGAGGAAGAAACGGTAATAGAAGAGCCAGAAGTGGTAGAGGAAGCTCCACCGCCACCGCCGCCACCGCCACCGCCACCACCAGTAGAAGATGAGATCTTCAAAGTAGTGGAGCAAATGCCTAGGTTTCCTGGGTGTGAAGATATTTCTGGTGGAGAAGCTGAAAAGAAAAAATGTGCAGAAGAAAAAATGCTTCAGTACATTTATAAACATCTAAAATACCCAGCGATCGCCAGAGAAAATGGTATCGAGGGTAGAGCCATATTACAGTTCGTGGTAGAGAAAGATGGATCAGTAGCTGAGGTTAATATAGTAAGAGACCCAGGTGCAGGTACAGGAGATGCTGCCAAGAAAGTAATAGATGGTATGAATAGCATGCCAACTAAATGGACTCCAGGAAAGCAAAGAGGTAGACCAGTAAAGGTTCTCTATACGCTTCCAGTATTATTTAGATTAGAAGGATAATAATTATCCACTATAATATATTAAGGTCATTCGATTCAATTCGGATGACCTTTTTTTATATGTATTTAAAGAATGATCTACTCCTAAGACTACTAATTCTTATAGCTGTATCAGCAAAACTCTGATTTCCTCTCAATTTCGTTTTGCTGATGGTGTTACGCCCAATATGATTTGATAGTATTCAGAAGCCTTTAGACCATTCAAGTTTATAATCTTCTAGACTTTTGCTGTTAACTATATGCTAATTAAGTGGATACTAGACCAATAATATAGATCAAAGTAAAGAGATAACGGCATGTCATTCATAACAAATTATAAAAAAATGTAATATGTATGTACTTGATAATACATATTATTTTATATTTGCAGATGATATGTTATAAAAGCAAGTAAAATTGTGTAATACCATAATGTATCAAATCGACTAAGAACCCTACATAGCAGTACCGTGAGAAAGTGCTGTCTTGCCCTGAGAATGACTGAATAGATCTAATGTATTAGCAATTAGATAACTATTTACTAGTGATTCATATAACAATAGTCAAAATGAGAGAACTACGACTTACTCAAGCATTTGCTTGTGCTAGACCATTAATGGTATTTGCATTCGGCATACTGATTACTTTATTTACATCGATAGGAGCTTTAGCTCAATGTGATCCAGCAGATGGAGCCATTGAAGGTAGAGTATTTATGGATTCCCAGGCAGATGGTACCATAGGTACAGGAGAGTCTGGAATTGCTAATGTTATGGTGACAGCTTATAATGCTGAAGGTGTATCATTAGGATTTGCCATGTCTGATGAAGATGGAGCATATAGTATCCCTGATTTAACAGATGGAGAAAAAGTAGCACTTATCTTTTCCTATGCTAATACCTTATCAACAGGAATATTAGGCCCAGATAACGCTTCTAATGTACAATACACAGAAGTGCCAAGCTGTAATAACAATATAGGTCTAGTCGATCTATCTGCGTCTTGTGGTACTAATCCAGAGATACTTCTCACTTGTTTTTCTCAAGGTACATACAATGGAACTAACAGAAAACTAGAAACTATCCTAGGGATAGAGCATAATTTCACTAACTCTTCTTCGCCTAAGGTATATGCCAGAGCTGAAGAAACTGGTTCTGTTTGGGGACTAGCGTGGAAAAACTCTACTCAAGATATTTTCAGTTCAGCGTTCGTAAAGCAATATTCAGGTCTTAAAGATGGTCCTGGTGCTGTATATAAGACTTCTTACAACGGAAGTGAATATGAAACTACTCTATTTGCTGACCTTAGTACTTTAGGAGTTAACGTAGCACCGCTTACTAATACAGATGTATTTGATTGCGACTATGGCGCTCAAGTAGGAAAGTATGGTCTTGGTTCTATAGTATTATCTCCGGATGAACAATGGTTGTATACTATTAACCTAAGTGATAATACACTAGTTAGATTTTCATCTACTAATCCAAGAGCAGCAACTACTACCGTAACGGCTATACCTGATCCAGGATGTAGCAATGGTGATGCTAGAGCATTTGCTTTAGTATTTAGAGGAAATGACATATATGTTGGAGTGACTTGTACTGCAGAGACATCTTATGCTAATGGAGGGCTTCCTTCTGAATTAGAAAAAGAAAGTTCAGCTAACGTATTTAAGTATAGTCCAGATAGCGGAAATTGGAATTTAGAATTTACGACAAATTATATCAAAGGATATTGGAGAGATGATTTCCAAGATTCTTATAAAACTATTCACTGGCTTACAGATCTTGATTTTACGGATGACGGCAATATGTTGATCTCTCTTACCGATAGAGTAGGGCATAGATTCTGTAATGATAACGAAAGAATTGATGGCCAAAATCCAGACTTATTAGTAGTATTCAAAAATGCTGCCGGACAATGGGAGCTAGAGAATAATGGTCAGATAATGATCGACGGTCAAACTGTTGAAGGTACTGGAGTTGGTAACTTAGAAGGTCCAGGCGGAGGAGAATTTTTCGCGTATGATCATTGGCTTACTGATCCAGGATATCACAGTGAGACAGCCTTAGGTAGTATCGTAGTATTGCCAGGATCTAGATCAGTGGTGGCTATGGTTTATGATCCTATTACGAGCTCATATTCTGGCGGAATGCATAGATATGATACATCTAATGGTGAAAAAATATCAGCAAAACAGCTATATACAAGAGATTTTACTGCAAACTTAGGTAAGGCTACCGGATTTGGTAACCTTGTTATTGGATGTGGAGAGCAACCTATAGAAATAGGAAATTACGTATGGTATGATAATAATAATAACGGTGCACAAGATGCTGGAGAGAATGGCTTTGGAGGAATTCCATTAGAATTACTAGACGGATCGTGTAATACAATTGCAAAGACTACAACAGATGCTAGAGGTTACTATGCATTTAATATTTCTAATGTAGACAGAGATCAAGATGGTTTCTTCGATGGTCTATTATCTAACGAAACCTATTATGTGAAAGTAGGTCATGCAATTGATCAGACAGGATCATATTATTCTATCAATGGAAATGAATTCTATGTATGTAGTGAAAGCGAAGCAGGAACACAAACTAATTGTGATATAAGTATCATAGATGGAGTATGTAATGATCAACCAGTAGTGCAAGTTACTACAGGAGACTTTGGTATAAACGATCATACATTTGATATCGGATTATATACACCACAGATATTAGATATAGCATTAAGAAAAGAGTTGCTAAGTAATAATATGGCAACGTACGGATCTTTAGTAGATTTTAAAATCACGATATTCAATCAAGGAGACAAGGTTGTAAGAGGAGTGACGATTACAGATTACCTTAATGATGCTTATACTTTTAACGAAAGTGATAATCCAGGATGGTCTCGCAATGGAGATATGATCTCTTATAAGCATGCCGGAGATATTGCTCGAAATGGCGAAGAAGCATTCTACTTAAGATTACAAGTAGGAGATTTCGCATTAGCTAATGAATTACTCAATTATGCAGAGATCAGTGGTGCTGTTGATAATAATGGTCCTGTAGTAAGTGATATAGATTCTTCTTTTGATCAAATAGATGATAATGATAGCGGTGGAGCTTTCAATACAGATTCGGATGATATGATAGACGATTCTGGTGTGAAGGATGAAGATGATCATGATGTAGCAGGTCCAAGAGTATTTGACCTTGCACTAAAGATAGAAGACAAAGAAGAGAATAAAACGTACAGAGCTGGAGATAGAGTTGATTTTGTAATATCAGTATATAACCAAGGTTTAGTAGATGCTAAAACTGTTGGTGTAGTTAACTATATTCCTGAAGGGTTAGACTTTTTAGAAGCGGATAGAGATGATTGGACTGTAGCGGGTAATCAAATGACATTTGTAGATACAGATGGTTTAGTTGCTGGAACCAAAAAGACCTATTGTATTTCATTTAGAATTAATGAGAACGTGGGAGCACTTGATCAACTAATAAATAATGCAGAGATATTTCACGCTACTATAGAAGGAGATCTATCGCCACTAGACTATGATAGTACAGCCGATATGATCATGGATAATGATAAAGGCGGATTAGTACTTACATCTAATGATAATTTAGTATCTGATCATGGAGAAAATGATGAAGATGATGCGGATCCTGTAGTTGTAAGACTAAGCTATGTAGATCTAGCGCTTCGTAAGACTGCAGTTACGACTGTAGCAAGACATGGCGAATTAGCAACATTTAAAATAGAAGTAATCAACCAAGGGTCACTTCCGGTTAAGAAGTTTACAGTAGTAGATTACTATCCTTCTGACCTTAGACTCGAAGATGATTTATGGCAAGCGCCAAGTAATAATGGCAAGGCATTTATAACAGTTGATCTAGAAAACGAATTAAAGCCAGGTGGTAGTCACCCACTACTAGTTACATTCAGAGTATCAGAAGATTCTGATGCTGTATCTATTATCAACTACGCAGAAATAACGGAAGTATTTGATGCAGAAGGAAATGATATATCAGAAATGGATGTAGATTCTACTCCTGATGATTCATTTGGAAATGATAAAGGAGGAGTAATCAATACTTTAGATGATAATAATATCGACGGTACAAGGTTAGAAGAAGAAGATGATCATGATCCTGCGAGAATAGCATTCATACAATCATCAGTAGTATCTACTTGTGGATGTGCAAATGCCGACGCTGGTTATTTCGCAAATGAAATAAAAGTAACAAGTGATCCTGATCAATCTTGGCATATAGACCAAGTAGTAGGTGCATATTCCAATACATCAACTGAAGGAGATTTAGTAGCTATAGAGACTGGTAATGACGGAGACGAATTTAGTGAAACGCCTATGGGCATGGAGTCTATGTATAACTTCTCATTCTTTAGTCTAGATGGTCAACCATGGCAGATTACGGTAAGAAATGAAAACGATGATATCGTAGAATTATCTGGAGGAGCTTGTAATACTGAAGCGATAATAGTAGATGGAGCCTTTTCATTATGTCAAGGATCTACAGAAACATATACAGTTACGAATCCTGTAGCTGGAGAAATCTATGAGTGGGATCTCGCATCAGGCGGAACGATCCTAAGTCAGACACCTACTACTGTAACTATTGAGTGGGAAAGCGTATCAGGTGGTCCTCACGATTTAGTAGTGTCTAACGCATCTATGGCAAATGCAAATTGCCAAAGTCCAACGACAGTAGGTGGAGTAGGTGTAACTATTGGACAAGCCGATGGCCCTATGACTTGTATAGGAGATGTCAATATATCACTTAATCAAAACTGTGAAGTACTAGTAAGACCACAAACGGTAGCTGCAGGGCCTTTAGATCCATTGGCACCATATAGTGTAATGCTTACTTTGCCAGATGGTACACTTATACCTAATAATCTGCTTACAGCAGATCATATTGGTATAGAAGTTACTGCCAAGTTAATCGAAGGATGTGGTGGTAATTCATGTTGGGCTACGATCACGGTGGAAGATAAATTACCTCCAGTAATCGAAGCTAATGATACTGAAATCGTATGTTATAATTACGATGAATATAATGGTCCACTAGCAGTAGATGCTTGTGACGGTATAGTAGAAACGTATCAAGTAGGTGCAGAAGATATATATGTATATGACTGCCATCCAGATTATGTGAGAAGAGTAACAAGAACTTATCAAGCAGAAGATAGCAAGGGTAATGTTTCTGATCTTAGTACAGTAGTTATTTTGGTTAAGAAAATAAATATTAATGATATAGTATATCCAGCTGATATAGTAGGAACAGATGCATTTGCATGTGATGAAGTAGAATACAATGCAGATGGATTCCCAACTTTAGAAACTACAGGAGTACCTACAATTAATGGAGAGCCATTGATTCCTGGTGTAACTCCATTGTGTAATATAGCAATGGATTACAATGATAGATTAGTAGGGCCGATTGGTTGTACGACTAAAGTGATGAGAGAGTTTAGGTTAGTTTATAACACTTGCCAGTTTGTAGATAATGGAACTACTATCGATAGTATTCCAATGACGCAAGTATATAAGTACACACAGACTATTGAATTAGAAGATAATAATCCACCTGTATTCGTACAGATGGCAGATATAACAGTATCATCAGGATCAGGAGATTGTGAAGCTTCAGTATTCTTACCAGCGCCAGAAGTATCTGATGCTTGTGCAGATGATATTGAGATAGATATAAGATATCCTGGAGGATTCGCCAATGACCAGTCATCTACATTTGTATTGTTAGAAGGAGGAACAAGTGAAGTGACATACCTAGCTTATGATGAATGTGGTAATGTGGATTCAATGAAAATAAATGTAACAGTTATGGATATGACTGCACCAGTTGTGGTGTGCGATGTTCCTACTGCTCTAGGGATTAACTCAAATGGAATTGGATATGCATACGCGGCTTCTTTCGATGACGGAAGTACGGATGCATGCGGTATTGATTACATGCAAGTAAGAAGATTAGATGATGGTGCTGATTGTGGCCCAGAGTCAACTACTTTCGGAGATTTCGTAGTATTCTGTTGTGCAGATGTAGGGAATGAAGTGATGGTAGAATTCCAAGTAGTGGATTTCGCAGGCAATGCAAATAGCTGTATGGTTTCTGTAGTGGTTCAAGATAAATTCCCTCCAGTGATTAGTTGTCCAGCAGACGTGACAGTAGATTGTGGTACTCCATTCGACTTAGATGATTTGGATGAATATGGTACCGCCACTGCAACGGATGCTTGTATGGTAACAGTAGAAGAGGATGCTACTTATGCACCTATAAATGCTTGTGGAGAAGGAGTGATCACTCGTACTTTTGTAGCATCTGATAATAACGGAAGTGCTACTTGTACACAGACAATTACATTTGTAAATAACGCTCCTTTTGTGGGTAGTAATATTACATTCCCACCTAACTATGATACGGAGATATGTGATAGAGATGCGCTAGAGCCAGAAGAACTTCCTGCTCCATATAACGAGCCTTTGATCAATGATGATGCATGTGATATGATCTCATTTACGCATTCTGATCAGATATTTGATTTTACTGGAGATAATGCTTGTTATAAAATCTACAGAACATGGACAGTAATTAACTGGTGTGTAATGGTTAATGATACTCCTCAAACGTTCGAAGGATTTCAAGTAATCAAAGTAAGTAATACTATTGCTCCTGAGATTGTAGAAGATTCAGAGCCACTTATGGCTTGTTCATTTGATGATAGCTGTGAGTTAGGAAATATTACACTGACTAAAAGTGCTACGGATGATTGTACGCTTCCAGAAAATCTAAGATGGTCATATATAATCAACCTAGAATCAGGAGAAGTAATAACAGATAACGGAATAGGAAACGCAGTTAATGCATCTGGAGATTATGAGTTAGGTAGTCATACGATTACTTATACATTCGAAGATAGATGCGGTAATGTAGTTTCAAGTATTCAAGAATTTAGTATTCAGAATTGTACACCACCATCTGCAGTATGTATCGATGGACTATCTGTCGAATTAGTACCTATGGATACTGACAATGATGGAATTGTAGATGCTGAAATGGCATGTTTATTTGCTACGCAGCTTAACGCTAGTAGTGCACATACTTGTGACTTACCATTGGTATATAGTTTCTCTGCAGATACGAGCTTTACAAAACAGTTTTTTGATTGTTCTCATCTAGGAGAAAATGAGGTGACGCTTTGGGTAACGGATTCTAATGGCAATACAGATATTTGTATTTCAACATTGATCGTACAAGATAATAATGATGTTGATATCTGTCCAAGTATAGAGGATTGTGTTACATTCCCAGAGAATACAACAATTACTACGTGTAATGCTGATTTGACACCAGTTGTAACAGGGTTAATACCTATCGTTGATACAGATTGTTCTAGCTGTAATGATTTCGATATTACGTTTACGGATGAATTCTTAACATATCCGAATTCTGATTGTAATTATATTGAGAGATCATTCGTTGTGACTTTCAATTGTTTCATGTCTCCGATGATAGTGGAAGGATCTCATATTATTTCATTATTAGATGTAGTAGCACCTACAATTAACTGTCCAGCAGATGGAGCAGCGAGCGCAACGGATGGTACAGGACTTTCTTGTGAAGCATTTGTATCATTAGATCCTGCTACATTTGTATCTAACTGTAATTCTGTAGTTACGATCACGAATGATTCAGCTTTTGCAGACGCTACAGGAGCAGATGCCAGTGGAACATATCCAGTAGGTATTACACCAGTAACATTTACGGCTACAGATGCATGTGGAAATGAAAGTACATGTTCGATAAACGTAACTGTAACTGACGAAATGGGACCTACTTGTAATTTACAAGATGTTACTATTAGTGTCGCTTCAGGAGGAACGGCTACGATAGAATTTGCTGATATAGATAATGGTAGTTCTGATGCTTGTGGCGGATTGATTACCGGTATAGTTACACCAAACACATTTACATGTGATGATATTGGTCAAGTGAATTTAATTTCTGTAATAATAGAAGACGAATCAGGAAATCAAACTATTTGTTCTGACGCAGTAAATGTGACAGTAACAGTAGTAGATAATGAAGCTCCAATATGTAGTGCACAAGATATTACGGTAAGTATTGCTGCAGACGCTACAAGTGTGACGATCACACCACCAATGATAGATAATGGATCTACTGATGGATGTGGAATTGTTCAAGAACTCAGCTTAGACCAGACTACATTTGGTTGTAACGAATTAGGTGTACAGACAGTTACACTAACGGTTACAGACCAAGATAATAATACATCTACATGTACTGCATTAGTAACTGTAGAAGAAGAAGTATTACCAACATGTGATGCGGGTACTGTTACATTGACATTAGACACGGATGGAACGGTTACTTTAGATCCTACTGATCTAGATAATGGAAGTACAGATGATTGTGGAACGATAGCAGGATTTACTGCAAGCCAGACCATATTTACATGTGCTGATATTGGAAGTAATACAGTTGAACTAACGGTGACTGATAGTTACGGAAATGCAAGTACTTGTACAGGTACTGTGATCATAGTTGAAAATGGAGCGCCAATGTGTGCTACTCAAGATATCACAGTTTCGATTATAGAAGGTACAACATCTATTTCGATTGAACCAAGTGATGTAGATGCAGGAAGTACAGATGCATGTGGTACAGCTTCATTAGTAAGTGTTACACCTAATGTGTTCGATTGTACTGATCTTGGTGCCAATGAAGTAGTATTGACCGTAACAGATCAAAACGATAATACATCTACTTGTAATGCAATAGTGACGGTAGAAGAAACTGTAGCACCTAATTGTGATGCAGGAACTCAAACCATACTGATAGGTGCAAATGGTATTGCTATAGTAGATGCAGAAGCATTTGGAGCCAATAGTACAGATGACTGTGGTGCGATAGCAACGTATAGCGTATTACCAGAGTCATTTACTTGTGACGAATTAGGACCTAATACTGTGACATTAACTGTAACAGATAATTTTGGAAATAGTAGCACTTGTACAGGTACAGTAATAGTAGAAGAAAACGAAGCACCTACATGTGCTGCCAAAGATATTACGGTTAATATTCTAGATGGCACGACTTCAATATCAATCGTACCAAGTGATGTAGATGATGGAAGTACAGATGGTTGTGGTGTAGCTACACTTGTAAGCGTAACACCAGATACATTTACATGTAACGACCTTGGTGAGAATACAGTAACTCTAACGGTACAAGACAACAGTGGAAACACCTCTACTTGTACATCTATAGTTACGGTAGGAGACTTAGTGCCACCAACATGTAATGCAGGTACATTTATTGTAACGTTGACAGATACTGGATCAGTAACCGTAACAGGTGAAGATCTGGATAATGGAAGTACAGATGACTGTGGTACAATAGTAACATACAGTGTATCACCAGATACTTTTGATTGTACTAATGCTGGAGACAACACAGTAACGCTTACAGTAACAGATAACAATGGAAATAGTAGTATGTGCGAAGGCACAGTCACTGTTATTGACAATGTAGCACCTATATGTAACACTCAGGATATTACGATATCTCTTGATGACAATGGAGCAACACTTATTAATGCTCTATTTATAAATGATGGAAGTGTAGATCCTTGTGGAGGAGCTTTACAATCACTTACTGTTTCCCCATTCTCATTCAATTGTGAAGACATAGGAGATAATATTGTAGTGATGACAGCAGTAGATGCTAATGGTAACTCTTCAACTTGCGAAGCGGTAGTAACTATCGAAGACACAGATGCACCGACATGTGAAGTGCAGGATATTACAGTATCATTAACGGCAGAATCTGGAGTATCAGTAGATGCAGAAGATTTTGATAATGGTAGTACTGACGAATGTGGAGGGCCATTAACTTTTGAAGTAGACCAGTCAGTATTTACTTGTGATGATTTAGGAACTGATAACCCAGTAGTAATAACAGTTACAGATCAATATGGAAATGCTTCTACATGTACCGCTAATGTTACGGTAGAGGATGACATTGAGATACAATGTGTAGCTCAAGATATTACTGTAAGTTTTGAATCTAATGGAGCAGTTTCTATTACACCAGAGCAAATCGATAATGGAAGTTCTGCAGGTTGTGATCAGCCGTTAGCTTTATCACTAGATATGCAAGATTTTGTATGTAATGATGCTTCTGATAATCCGATAGAAGTAACACTTACAGTAACCGTAATTGCAACAGGAGAGACATCTCAGTGTACTGCTAATGTGACATTAATAGATGATGTAGATCCTACAATTACATGTATGGATGATGTTACCGTTAATTGCGAAGACTTTACTGGTAGCCTCGAAGCATATGGTAATGAAGATGATATTATAACTGATGATAATTGTGACGCTGGACTTGAATTAACGGAGACAGTTGTTGAAGATGTTAACTCTTGTGGTATAGGTACTTATACTAGAACGTTTGTAGTTTCTGATCTTTCAGGTAACTCGGCTTCTTGTACACAAGTAGTTACGGTAGTATTAGGAAATAATCCATTAGTTGAAGAAGATCTTACATTCCCTCCAGATACACTTACGTTTGGAGACTGTAGTTCATTCGATCCAGGTAACCTTAACACAACAGTAGTAATCGATAGCATGGCCGCAGATTGTTTCAACGTTTCTATTAGCTTCGTTGACTCAGGAATCAATGTAGATATGCCATGTAACGATACGATTACTCGTACTTATACAGTACTTGATTCTTGTCAGATTGGAACTGGTGGTGGAGTGTTTACCTTCGATCAGACAATCATTATAAATGATACTGAAGCACCAATGATAACTGGTCCAGAAGATCTTACTGTAACTATCCAAGACACGATGACTTGTACGTTTGCTCTAGATCTTTCAGGATTCAATGTTGATAATTGTGATGAGAACTTCACGGTGACTAATAATTCAGCATTTGCAAATGATCAAGATTCAGGTGATGCTTCAGGTGATTATCCAGTTGGAGAGTATGAGATTACATTGACAGCTACGGATGATTGTAATAACTCAAGTGAGTATGTATATAACGTTACTGTCCTAGATACAACGTATGTTAAATTTACTTGTCTGAAGATACAGCCACCAATGGAAGATGATCTTTCTGTAGATGTACATATTTCACAAATGATAGATACTCTTGAGTATTTCAATTGTCTAGGTATCGTAAGTGATACAATAATTTCATTTTCGAATACTAACGTAAATGATACAATCAGAACTTATGGATGTGAGGCTGTTTCTCAGCCTGTAACAACAAGGGTTTATGTATTTGTTGATGGCGTAGTTGTGGATAGTTGTAAGAGTACGGTACAGCTGATGGACGTAGACGATCTTTGTAACGATGGCCTTGTAGGTACAGTTTTAGGTACAGTATTTACTGCTGATAACGAAGCAGTGCCAAATGTACTTGTTGATCTAGAAGGTAGTGATCAAAGTATTATGACAGATGAAAATGGATATTATGCTTTCCCTAATATGATAGGTGGAGACGCTTACGTTGTAAAACCAACGAAAGATGATAATCCGATGAACGGTGTCACAACACTAGATCTTATATTAATACAAAGACATATTCTTGGTCTGTCAGAATTAGATAGTCCATATGATCTTATTGCAGCAGATATAGATGCCAGTGGATCATTATCTGGAATAGATATTATTCAACTTAGAAAAATGATCTTAGGAATTTATAGTGAATTCCCAAGTAATACAAGTTGGAGAATGGTAGATAGAGAGTTTACTTTCTGGGATCCGACTAATGCACAAGAAGAAGCATTCCCAGAAACATATGATATAGATGCTCTTGTGTCTACCATGAAAGCTGATTTTATAGGAGTTAAAACTGGTGATGTAAATGGTTCTGTAGTAGCAAATGCTTTAACTAATGCAACTACTGAAACTAGGTCAGAAAATACTTGGTATCTACAAGCATCAGATAAGACAGTAAGAGCTGGAGAGGCCGTTACTGTAGAGATTATGGTATCTGAAGATACTCGCTTACAAGGATTCCAGTTAGGAATGGCAATTGATAAAGTAAGAGACATTACATTATCTTCTGCTAGTATTAATATTACTGAAGATAACTACACTGTAGATAGAACTGGAGCTGTTAGCATCAGTTGGAATACTATCAACGAAATTGAATTATCAAGTGGCTCTAATATTCTTGAATTGACAATAGTACCATCAGTAGATGGAAAACTATCAGATATGATAAGTGTACAAAGTGAAGGTATCCTATCACAGACATATGTTGATAATGATATCGCTTATAATAGAGCTGACATTTTATGGGATAGTGTTAAGAGTGATTTCACACTCTACCAAAACAAACCTAACCCATGGACTCAATCTACAGATATAAGCTTTATGATTCCAGTAGATGGTAAAGTGACTATCAATGTGAGAAGTGTGAATGGACAACTAGTGAAATCTATCGATGGATACTATGAGTCTGGAGTTCATTCTGTCAAATTGACTAATGAGGATCTTATAGAGAGTGGTGTATACTATTACGAAATGAGATATGATAATCAGATAGTAGTTGAGAAAATGATACTACTGAGATAATAATTATTCTTGATGAAATATTGAAGCCCACTTAGTCTAATTGATTAAGTGGGTTTTATATATTTAAATAATTAATTATGTTTAAAATATTTAGTCTTAGTGCATAACATATTATAATTATTCGTTATATTTGTTTTCGAGATCTTCTAACTGCAATATTTACTATTGAAATAAGAAGTCCAACCAACTTGAGTTTGTCGTAATACGCCAAAGAATAATGTGCAATTAAACGAGTGCATGTATTACTTTCTTACACAAACTATCTCAAAATGAGAAAACTTACACACGT
>CALKJD010000158.1 GCA_937995755.1 uncultured Saprospiraceae bacterium
TGTAAATCATTTTATTGCTATAACAAACCGATTTTATCTCATGAAAAAAGAGAATTTTACACTAGACTTTAATACTCCCCTGAAGCGTATCGCTAGGCTGAGTATTCTGCCTGTCTTGTTGATTATGTTAAGCTTCCAAGCTCAGGCTCAAACCTGTAATCTTGGATGTAATAACAATGTCCAGATATCGTTAGACAACGATTGTCAAGTCACTGTTACTCCTGATATGATCCTCGAAGGACAAGGTAGCGCATCTTGTAATTATACTGTAGAAGTATTAGATGCCAATAACAATCCTATACCAGGTGCTGTCGTCGACGGACTGTATATAGGTCAAACTCTTTCAGTAAGCGTATTTACTGATGATGGAAACTCCTGTTGGGGTACTATTACTATAGAGGATAAGCTCAAACCAGTACTTGATTGTGCTGATGTTGTTGAGATCTCTTGCTACAGTACGTACAACCCAGGTCTTCCTGGTGTTACGGATAACTGTGATCCTAATCCAACTATCACTATCCTTAGCGATGTGACAACGGATATCGATTGCTTGGATCCTAACTTCCCTACGTTGAGCGCACAGAGAGTTATCACTTACAGAGCAGAAGATGCTAGTGGTAATGTATCTAATACGTGTACTCAGACTGTAAACTACGTAAGAATTGGACTTGGAGAGATTGTATTCCCAGACAACCTTGATAATATCGAGGAAGATGCACTATCATGTGATAGTTATTCAGAAGCAACTTGGAACGAATCTAATCCTGCATACCCATTCTTTAATGTAACAGGAGCACCTTCTACACCAGACGGAGCTAACATTCTTCCTAACAATTCACTATGTGAACTTAATGCTACTTTCTCTGATCAAATAATTACTATTTGTGAGTCAAGTTTCAAAGTATTGAGAACGTTCACTGTATTAGATTGGTGTACTGGAGATGTAAGAGAAGAATTCCAAATCATAAAAATATTAGATGACGAACGTCCTATAGTTACTACTTTACAAGATAACGAATTTGCAGCTTCTGCAGATCCTTACACTTGTACTGCAGACTTCAGTGTGCCAGCGCCTGTTCTTATTTCTGACTGTTCTTCTTGGACATACGAAATTGGATATGCATTAGCAGTTAACGGTATGGCACCACAAGATGGTCTATACTATACTACTAACGTAATTGGTAACGCTACATCGGGTTACACAATCGTAGATCTTCCTTTAGGATTATCTTGGTTAAGATATATCATCACAGATGCATGTGGAAATGTAACAGAAGCCTTTACTGAAGTAACAGTAGTGGATAATGTGCCACCTATCGCAGTATGTGATGAATTTACAGTAGTTACTTTAACTAGTGATGGAAGTGCTTATGCATTCGCAGCTACTTTTGACGATGGTTCATTTGATAACTGTAGTCCAGTAACTTTCTCAGTAAGAAGACCTCAAGGAGGTTGTGGAAGTAACAACTCTTTCGGAGATTACGTTGAGTTCTGTTGTTCTGATGTAGGACAAGATGTAATGGTAGAATTAAGAGTTACTGAAGATAGAGTAAATGGTCTTTCTAACTCATGTATGGTTACTGTACATGTACAAGATAAGATTGATCCAGTAATCACTTGTCCAAATCCTATTACAATAGATTGTACAGTAGACTTTACTGACCTATCTATCACAGGAGAGCCTACTGGTTATGATAACTGTGGAGGTACTATCACGAAGCTTGAAGATAACGTTCAGCTTAATGATTGTGGAACTGGTGTAATATACAGAACATGGGTAATGACTGATGGTGGTGGACGTACAGATAATTGTACTCAAACGATTACAGTTACTAATGGTAACGTATTCAACGGTAACAATACTAACATGCTTAGATTCCCAGCTGATGTTTCTTTAGAAGGGTGTATGAATCAAAATACTGATGAAGCACAAACAGGTGTACCTCAAATCAATGCAGGTATCTGTTCTCTAGTAGCTTATACTAGCTCTGATAAAGTATTCAACTTCCAGGATGGAGCTTGTTTCAAAATCTTAAGAACATTCACAGTAATCGATTGGTGTCAATATGACCCAGACTCATCTACACCAGTAGGAATCTGGCAAAGAACACAAGTAATTAAGCTTAACAATAGCATAGCACCTACATTCAACGGATGTACATCTACTGTAGATGCACCTGTAACAGGAGCTAACTGTAATGGTTTTGTAACGCTTACTGCTAGTGCAACTGATGATTGTGTTAACGTAACAGAAGATGAGCTTGTATTCTCTTACCAATTTGATCAATTTAACGATGGATCTATTAACCAATCAGGTAACGGTAATGATGCAAGTAGAATCCTTGACGTAGGACAGCACAGAATTATCTGGACTGTAGAAGATAAGTGTGGAAATCAAAGTACTTGTGAGCAAGTAATCAATGTAAGAGATGCTAAGAAGCCAACTCCTTACTGTTTATCAGATATCACAACAGTGGTAATGCCTACAACAGGTATGATCGAGATTTGGGCATCTGATTTCAACCTTGGAAGTTCTGATAACTGTACAGATACAATGGATCTAGTATATACATTCGGTATCCTACAAGCAGACGGTTCAGTTAATAATACTGGAAGCGGAAACATGTCATTCGATTGTGATGATGTAGGAATGAATGATGTATTCATTATAGTAACTGACGAAGCTGGTAACTCTGACTACTGTCAAACAACTATGAATATCCAAGCTAACTCAGGATGTGATGGATCACGTATAGCAGGAGCTATATCTACTGAAGTATCAACGGTTGTAGACCAAGTAGAAGTAATGTTAGAAGATATGAATACGCATGAAGAGAGATACTTTATGACTGACGCATCTGGTAGCTACCAATTCTTCAACTTATCAGCAAATGTTGACTATGAAGTATCAGCAACAAGAAACGATAACCCAACGAATGGTGTATCTACTCTTGACCTTGTATTGATTCAGAGACACATCTTAGGATTTAGTAACCTAGATTCTCCGTACAAAATCATAGCAGCAGATATCAACAGTTCTCAGACTGTATCAGCAGCAGATATCACAGAATTAAGAAAAGTAATCTTAGGTGTACAGCCAGAGTTTAAGCAAAACAACTCATGGAGATTCATCAACGGAGGACAAACATTCTTTGATGCTACTGAGCCATGGCCTTTACAAGAGCGTATCTCAGTAGAGAACTTCTCTGATAGCGCGATGGATAACAACTTTGTAGCCATCAAAATAGGTGATGTTAACGGTACTGTTACTAGTAACCTTAATGATGCTGACGCTAGTGAAGTACGTTCATCTAACACAATGTTAAACGTAACTAACACAATCTATAAAGCTGGAGAAGAAGTAAGAATGGACGTAAGATCTGACGATTTCAAAGCAATCGCTGGACTACAGTTTACACTTAACTTTGATGAGACAGTACTAGAGTATGTAGGTGTAGAAGCTGCTAAGCTTAACATCAACAATAGTAACATAGGAGCACAACTAGCTAACAGAGGAGAAATCACTGCCAGCTGGAACGCAATGACTGATATTACAGCTGCATCTAACGAAGTACTAATGACTGTTATTTTCAGAGCAAAGACGAATGGAGATCTATCAAGCATGACTATGTCTGCAGATCAAATTATATCTGAAGCTTACACAACTGAATTAAACATCACAGGATTAGATATCGAAGTTAGAGATGAAAATGCAATCTTCACAAACGCGGAGATCGTACTACAACAGAACAGACCTAACCCTTTCACTAACACTACTAATGTATCTTTCACTCTTGTAGAGGCAGGTACAGCTACACTATCGATTTACGATATCAATGGTAGATTAGTAAACAGAGTTAACGATACATTCGCAAAAGGTGCCAATAGCATTAATGTAAATGCTGATGATCTTAATGTATCAGGTGGAATCTTCTACTACACTCTAGAAGCTAACGGTCAGATAGCAACTAAGAAAATGATATTAATGAGTAAATAAGTATAGTAATTTTGATTTACATGAGCCCCTTGATTCACTTCAAGGGGCTTTTGTAGTTTTATAGGGTAGGGTAGTCGCATACCATTCTAGCCGTAGTGCCTATAAAATTATTTAGCGTATGTTGTCGAAGTCTAGCTTATCCAATTTGATTGCATCAAGATAAAACTGTCTCCTTAGACATTAGTGAACATAGGAGATGATAGTTATTTATATTTTAAATAGCCTCCCAAAAAACAATTCGTATATTTGAGGTATCAACGATCGTTGTAATACTCATTCCCACCAAGCTATTTACCATTACGATTTACTATTGCCTCATAGACATATTAGAATTATGTATAATATGTTGGCTCGCTATTTGTAGTTCATATAATACATATGGATTACAGCAGTAATATGTATGCCCTTATTTGGTGATTTTGACAAAATGATTGTTAACTTTGCCCATTATTACAAAGGTTAAGCGGTATGCAACGCTTTAGGCCTAATTGTAATCTATTATGTATAATGATTGTTGAAAGTTTCGATGGACAACCCTATTTTAGAATAATATAGAATTATTAAGAATAAATTTTACTCATAATGAGAATACTGAAAAATATATTTCTATTCCTAATGCTAGTCACGGCTAGTACTTCTTTTGCTCAACTTACGATCTCTACGGAGGGAGGTGAGGCAGCAATGGGCCAAAACCTAGAAGTGGACATCACAGCGAATGAATTGAATTCACTCTCGACATTCCAATTTAATGTAGTTTGGGATTCATTAGTGATGACATTCGTGGAAGTGAAAAACGTAAACCAAGATTTACCGTCCTATTCCTTAGGAACTAATTTTGGGCTACCTGGAGACGGGTCTATTAAAAACGGAACAGTAAGTACTTCATGGACTGATTTTTCTCAAGCTCGTAGTTTGCCGAATGATTCACGTCTTTTTACTATTGTACTAAGAGCTGTAGGTGCAGATTGTGCAACCTCTTCATTTGGTTTTGATAATGAAGAAGCTGGAGATGAAAATTTTGCAGAAGTTACAGTAGTGTCTAATGGAGGTGATATTTTAGTCTCTGGAGCCGATTGTGGCGGCGGAGGCGGCGGTGATGGTGAATGTGTCAACGAGTGTGAAGGCTCAACAGATGTCATCTTATCCATGCCGTGTATTACAGCACCAGCAGGAACTAACATCTGTATTCCTATTACAGTATATAACTTTACTAATATAGAAGCAGTACAAGGTGGAATCATTTGGGATCCAACAGTAATGGAATATACAGGCTTCCAAGGCCTCGGATTTACACAAACATCAGGAAATAATCCTAATGCAGGATTTATCTTCAATGCCAATGATGCAGGAGCGGGTATGGTTCGTCAGTTTTGGTCTGATGAGACAGGAAGTACACCACAGTCTCTGCCAGATGGAGCAGTTTTATATGAGTTGTGTTTCGACCTTATTGGTGGTAATGGAGATATGACTTCAGTGGACTATGGAGATATTGGAAGTTTTGGAGTAGAGGTGGTACAGTTAGGTGTAGGAGTTGACTTTTGTCTTGATCAAGGTAAAGTGACTATCGGAGAAGTAGTAGGGGAGCCAGTACAGCTTATCGCTAACGATGTTAGTGCTGCGCAAGATGATGAAGCATGTGTAGATGTTACTGTTAGAGAATTTACAATGGTGAGAGGATATCAAGCCAATCTTCAATGGGATAATTCTATCATAACTTATAATAGAGTTCAAATGCTCAATTCGACATTAGGACTTACAGCAAGTAACTTTAATCCATCGACAAGCCCAGCGAATCTAAGATTTACTTGGGATAACCTAAATCCTGCTACTCTTGCGGATGATGCTAAATTATTTCAAGTATGTTTTGATGTAATAGGAGATTGTGAAAACACACCGACATCAGCCGTGACTTTCGAAAGTACTACATCTTCAGCTATTGAATTTAGCGATCCAGCTGGAATGGCTTTACCATTTACAGTCGATAATGGTAGTGTAAGCGTATTAGATTGCGGACACACATGTAATATAGGCGGAGTGACCCAGCCATCATGTCCAGGTGACAATGGTAGTATCTCAGTATCTGTAGATGCGGATGATACATGCGAATGTAACTGGTATCTTAATGGTGGAACTACTTCGATACAAACTACTCCTGGTAACGGTGACTGTAACTTGAGTTCAGTTGCAGCAGGTAACTATACTTTTGAATTAACTGATGCGTCAGGTACCGTAGTGTGTACTTTTGATCAAGCGATTACTGATCCTGCATCTATCACTACTAACCCTTCTGTATCTAATGCAGGATGTGGAGACACAGGTAGTATTACAATAAATGCATCTGGCGGTGTAGGAGCATTATCTTACACTTGGTTGCCAGCAGTAAGTTCATCTGATTCAGCTTCTGACTTACCTGCAGGTGATTATACGATAACAATTTTTGATAGCAATGATTGTTCTGTTACAGTTATGCGTACAGTGACTTCAGACTTAGACCCACTGTCAGTGGATGTTAATAGTGCTACACTCATAGATCCAACTTGTAATGGATCTAATGATGGATCTATCGTTGGTGCAGCGCTTGGAGGTTGTCCTCCATACGTTTTTGCTTATGAGGGAGGAGACGGTACTGGACTTACAGCAGGAGATTATGGAGTTACAGTTACTGATTCTAATGGAAGTACAGCAGAAGGTTCATTGACATTGACGGATCCAGCACCCGTTACTCTTACAGTGTCAGTTTCTGATGAGACAGCAGGTATGATGAACGGATCTATTACTATTACTCCAAATGGTGTATCACCATATACTTACATATGGAGCCCTAATGTAAGTACGACAGCTACAGCGGATAATTTATCAGCTGGATCTTATGACGTTACAGTAACAGACTTTAATGGATGTATAGTAACACAAGATGATATTCAAGTAAACTCTGGAGATGGAACTACTCCAGTTATCGGCACCTCTACAGCAGAAGATGTGGTTAGTTGCTTCGGAGATAGTACAGGGAGTATATCTAGTTCAGTTCAGAATGGTGTAGGTGCCTTGACAGTAGTTTTATCTGGAGCATCTGATGCTACCATGACATTGAGTACCTCAGGATCATTCACTTTTGATAATCTGCCAGCGGGTACATACAGTATTACAGTTACAGATAGTAACGGTAGTAGTGATACGCAAGAGAATATTGTAATTGAGCAGCCTACGGATCTTGCATTGGAATCTATAGATATAGGTGCAGATAATAATAACTGTGATGGCTTTATCGATATCGTAATATCTGGAGGATCAACTCCTTATACATACCAATGGGTAAATCAATCATGGGATACTCCTTCAGTATCTAATGTATGTGGCGGAAGCTATGATGTAGTAGTTACAGATGCCAATGGTTGTGTATTCATGGAAATGGGTATAGTTGTTCCAAATGGTAATACTCCAGGAAATGATCCTTGTTGGGTACCACGTAACATCATTACTCCTAATGGTGACGGTAAAAATGACTTCTTTACATTTACTTGTATCAATCAGAGAGTAGCAGGATTGCAGATTTTTGATAGATACGGAAGAGAGGTGTATACTAATGATAATTACGACAACTCATTCAATGGAATAAGTAATAGCGGAGTTGAATTAGGCGAAGGAGGTTATATGTGGGTGATCAATATTGATTTTGGATCACAGGGAAGACAAGTAGAGCAAGGAACATTGACATTACTTAGAGATTAGACTAAGATTTAAATAAAAAACAATTAGTAAAATCAGCTTTGTATAAAAGCTAAAATTATAATAGATGAAAAATCAAGTATTAGTTACTTTGGCATTAGTCATCATGTCATTTATGGCATCTGCTCAGGAGAGGTACTTCGATGAGAGATATGTATCTGCTCAGAGTTTTATGTTTCCAGTATTAGTCAATCCGGGTGCAATCGGAGCATCAGGTGATCATGAGATTCTGTTCAATTATCGTAACAATTGGTCTTCTTTTGAAGGATCACCGACTACTATACAATTTAATTACAACGGAAACCTTGGTAATAGAGTAGGCTTCGGAGCAGGTTTATTTAGAGATAGTTTTGGTGAGTTAGAAACTACTAAGGGTCTTATTGGGTTCTCGTATACCATCGATTCGCCTACTAATAAGTTAGGCTTTGGGCTAAATACCGAGTATATCCAACATAGATTAGGAGGTGGTGCACTTGTAGGTGTAGATCCTGATGATGAGACGATTCTAAGACGATTAGATGGAGCTCAATTCTTCGATTTATCTGTAGGTGTACATGGTGTATATAATGAGAAAGTAACTTATGGTGTTTCTTTCCCTTCTTTACTAAGTAGTCGAGTGTCTGATGAAGTGCCTGGAGACGATAGCATAGACCAAGAAATAGGCATGATACTGTATGGTGGATATGATTACCACTCTGTTGGTAACGGTATCCATATCATCCCATCTGTAATGATTAAGAAACTAAATCAAGTTCCTACTCATGTAGACCTTAATGTTACGCTCAACTTCTTAGATGAAAAGCTTATAAGTGGAGTTAACTATACATTGGGAGCAGACGAAAGACTTGGGTTCTTGATAGGAACAAGGATTGATAATGTTGGATTCAACTATTCATATAACATTTCAAATACTGAATTTCAGACATATAACAATGGAGCTCACGAAATTACGTTGAGTGTTAACCTAAGTTCACAAAAAAATATAGTCAATATGGATAGCAAATAGTAAAAGACTATTCATAAAAGATTTAAAGGGTTCACATGTTAGTCATGTGAACCCTTTTTTTGTTTGTGTTTCTAATGACTACGGCACTCTCCGCGAGTAATTATTTTTTGAGTTTAGTGCCTTGTTTATGAGAGTATTTATAAATAGAAATAATTATATATTAATTTTTTTAATAGGTAGAAATAGATATCTTTGTCCTTGATTGTTATCGTTTGTGTCATATATGATTACATATTATACATAATCGCCATGTAATATTTACCTCTGTATAGGTAGGTGGGATGAATGGTGGAAATGTATCTTTGTGTATTCTTATTAGACAGTAAACCGTAGAAGTATGGTTTTGTGATAATAATAAAGACGAAAAATAAAAAGACGACTACAACCGTCATTCTGGACTGACTATAATTAAGACGATAATCTACCACCCAGTTTGACACATTATTTTTTCTCTAAGGCCTCTATAAATTATTCTCTTTGCTTACGTGAGTGAGCAAGGGATAACGTGCGTATGCACCTATAGCATTGGCTAATTTTTTTTAATCGAAATACATTTAATAACCAAAACTCAATCTCATGAAAAAACTGATGTTAATCTGTTCAGTTACATTTATGTTCTTATTGTTAGGGTCTAGTGCATCTGCACAGAACGGTCCTAAAGCGCAAGCGATACAGAAAATCAAGACGTATCTACAAGAACTACCAACAACAACGACTGCAAGTGTTAGTCAAGTTACTTTAGAAGACGGTCAAGTAGGCCAATCATCTACTGTAACAGTTCCTGCTCACAAACTTGAAAGAGCTCTATTTACAGAACTTATCAAGGCTGTAAAGACGGAACCTTCTAAAGCAGCAGCGATCGATGCAGTTGTAAAGAAGTTTGAAAAACCAGGTTTTCCAAACGCTCTAGATGCTTTCAAAGCAAGAGCAACTGAATTATTATCCATTTAAGAACCAATCTTTATTAAAATAACTAAACACAATCTCATGAAAGATTATAGACTAAACTTCTTTCCTAAAATTGGAGTTGTGACCAATTTTAGAACTTTATACAAAAGTTGTCTTTTCGTTTGTGCATTTGTAATGCTTAGTGTAAGCATGAATGCTCAGACATACGACTTTACAGTAACACAGCCAGCTATTGATGACTTAGTAGCATCAGGTACTGGTGCAGCAGGAATCAATTGTGATGACGGATTAGCTGAAATGTCAGTTGAAGTAGCAGATGCTGCATTCGTTTGTCCAGATGGTTCAGTAGCTAACACGACAATAGGCGAAGGTCTAAATTTCGTAAATGTTACTATCGATCTTACTCACACATTTGATGCTGATTTAAATATCGCTCTGATTTCTCCAGAAGGTAATGTTTTTATCCTATCAGACGGTAACGGAGGATCAGAAGACAATTATACAATGACAGTATTTACTGACGATGCAATGACTTCAATCAATGCAGGAACACCACCTTTTACAGGTGAATTCCTAGCTGAAGATGGAGAACTTAACGTTGGACTAGCTGGTTCAGAAGCTGAAGGTACTTGGACTATCCAAGTATGTGATGATGCTGGAGGCGATGATGGTGAATTACTATCAGGTTCAATGGAGTTAGCAGGTGATGCTGCTGGTTGTCCAATTTTCTGCGAGCTTGAGTGCCCAGCAGATATCATTGAAAATCTTGAAGCAGGTGAATGTTCAACACTAATTACACCAAATCCAGTAACGATATCAGGTGAAGGATGTGTTTTACTAGCGGAACCACCGTTCCCACCAGCACCGGTTAACATATCTCCACTTAATGACTTCGTTGCTTTATGGCAATTGACTACAGCAGCTACTGCTACAGATCCTGGATTTTTCTTAGGAGCTAATGGTGGACTTACTATTCAAGGTGGTGATTCAGGTAACTTCGGTGATCCTGATAACTATGCATATGCAGAGTATGAAACTCCAGTATTCGAAGACGGATCTACTGAAGGAATGGTATGTGTAACATATGATTGGGTTGGTGAAGGAGCTATTTTTGATAATCCTTTCTTAGCTTTTTCAGATAGTTATACTGATATAGCAGATCCAACTTCAGGTTTCCAAATCGGAACTGAAGTAGCATTCGGTACACCAGGTTTTCCTGATGTTGTTGATGGCGTATTCTGTGCACCAATCACTACAGGAGAGGTATTTATTTTAGGTATCTATTATGATTACTTAATTACATCTACAGTTAACTTTACTGATGTTCAGTTCATATCTAACATTCCAGATCCAACTTTAGAGTTTTCTGGTTTAGTATTAATCTGTGAAACTACAGATGCAGACGGAAACGTTGTTGATTTAGCTGAAGCTCAAGGCCCAGGTGTATATACAACTAACTGTACTGGTACTGACCTTACAGGAATGGCTGATGTAAATGAGCCAGTATGTTCTTACTCAGTAACTGTAAACGAATATAGCGGACCAGTACTAAGTGCATTAACTTGTAACGATGGACTTAATATTTCTGTTGATGATGCTTGTAATGTAGAATTCAATGCAGATATGTTCTTAGAAGGAGGACCATATGCATGTTATGATGACTATGTTGTATCAATCAGACCTTTCGGAAATGAATTCCAAGAATTCGTACCAGTAGGACCACAAGATTTCTCTGCTGCATTAGGAACTCACGAGTTCGTAATAACTGCACCAGACGGAAACAGCTGTTGGGGTGAGTTTACTGTTGAAGATAAATTAGGACCTGCGATCACAGTAGGAGACGTAACAGTTTCTTGTATCGATCCAGCAGTAAATCTTCCAGTTGACGCTACAGATAACTGTGGAAACGTAACCGTTCTTTGTTCAGATGTAACTGTACCAGGATCATGCGAGACAGGAATCGATAGAATCATCACAAGAACATGTGTTGCTACAGACCAAAACGGAAGAACTTCTTCTGCTACAGGAACAATCACAGTAACTACAATTGGTACAGGTGACATTACGGCACCAGTAACACCAGTTATACTTCCATGTGGAACAGGAATCAGCCCAGCTGAGATCACAGAATACTTTAATGATAAGATTGATACAGACGGTGACGGATTCCCTGATACTGCAATCAATCCTACAAACGCATCAGGACCAAACTGTCCAAGTGCAGAAAACTTTGAGAGAAACGAAGGTATCACATTTGGATACTTTAACTATCCATCTGTAGGATGTGATGGTAACGTTTACGCACGTCAGGTAGATAACAACGTTTGTAACCTATATACTACATACACGGATCAAGAGATCCCAGCATGTGCACCAGGTTGTAACGGTAATGTAAAAGTGATCAGAACTTGGACTGTATTAGACTGGTGTTCACCAGCTGCTACACCATTCACGTTCATCCAGATCATCAAAGCTGTTGATACAGAAGCACCGACTATCGAGGCTGAAGGATTCAACGTAAGTGTTAACCCATGGAACTGTTTAGGAGATTTCTCTTTACCAGCACCAACACTTCTACATGATCTATGTACTGCAGATCTTTCTTACTCAGTAAGCGGACCTGCTGGAACTACACTAATCGCACCAAACACACCAGCTAACCAAACTGATTTCTGGGTAGTATTCGGAGCGCCTAAGACTATGCCAGGACAACCAAATATCTTTACATATACAGCGAGCGACTGTTGTGGAAACACATCAAGCGTAGATATCGAAGTAAATGTTTATGATACTACACCTCCTACACCAATTGCAACTCAGAACATCATCGTTAACTTGACAACAAGTGGACAACCTGATGAGAACGGAAATGCAGGTGGAGTAGCAAAAATCTTCAATACATCAGTAAACAACGGATCTTATGACGGTTGTAGTGATGTAAGAATAGAGATTAGAAGAGAGGAAAGCCCAGTAGCTTGTGGATATTCAGGAAATAGCACATATGCTACAAATGATGATTTCCCAAATGCAGGAGACACTAACCCAACAAGAGCAGACTACGATCCAGATAACGGAGAGTATGTTAAATTCTGTTGTGCAGATATTACAGATGTAGATCCTGTAACAGGAGTTGAATTCGGTCTAGTACCAGTAAGAATGAGAGTATTCGATGATGGAAACATGAACGGAATACTAGGAGACTGGGTAGATGCAGATAACGACGGTGTACAAGATGCAGGTGAGTATGATAACTTCAACGAAACATGGGTAACTGTGAGAGTAGAAGGAAAAGCAATCGCTAGTATCGTATGTCCACCAGATGTAACATTAGCTTGTGATATGGACTACACTGATCCAGCAATGATCGGAACTGCAACTACATTAGCACTTTGTGGAAGCGAGTCAGTAGACGTAACGTTTAACCCACAATTAGATGCTTGTGGTGTAGGATTTGTAATTGCAACATATACAGTTGTAGGATCATCTAATCCAGTTATTTCATGTAACCAGAGAATAGATATCGAGAACCCATACCCAGCATTTGACCCAGCAGGAATCAGTTACCCACGTAACTTACCTACTAACGCAACACAGCAGATAGCTTGTGATGATGCCATTGCATTTGCTCCACCAACATGGACAGCAGGCGCTTGTGACTTCATCGGTTACACAGAAGATGTAGATACATTCTTCTTCGAGGTAGATCCTATTACAGGAGCACCAAACGATGCATGTTTCAAGATCTTAAGATCATTTACAGTAATTGACTGGTGTGTATATGACGCAACAAACGGTCAAGACGGATTATACTACGGATCACAAACTATCAAGATCACAGACAGAGATGCACCAGTTCTTAACAACTGCGCACCAGCAATGTTTGATGTAGATGGAGATTGTGTACGTACAAGTACAGTACTTACAAACAATGCAACTGATGCAGGAAACTGTGCAAGTGATTGGTTGAAATGGCAAGTATTCGTTGATACTTGGGGAGATAATGTTATCGATTATGAGTATAGCTCATTCTTACCAACTAACGATTCAAACATTTCTAACGATACAAACGGAAACGGAATCAATGATAGATATTTAGCTCCTACAACAAGTGGAGAAGATGTATCAATCACTGTATCAGAAGTAATTGAGTCAAGTATGTTTAATCACAAAGTAACTTGGAAAGTAACAGATGGTTGTGGAAACGTAGCATCTTGTGAAACTACATTCATGGTAGTTGATAAGAAAGCACCAACACCTTACTGTGTATCACTAAGTACAGCATTAATGGAAAATGGAGGAGTTGATTTATGGGCTATAGATTTCGATCTAGGTGCATTTGACAACTGTACAGATCAAGAGAATCTAAGATTCACTTTCTCTTCTACACCACCAGAAGATGATAACAACTACATCGCTGATCTAAGATCATCATCAATGACATTCAACACTGCAGGTGTAATACCAGTAAATGTATATGTATGGGATGAAAAAGGAAACGCTGATTTCTGTTCTGTTATGTTAACAGTTATAGATAACAACGGTTCTGGATTAAGAGCAGCAGGTATCACTGCAACTGAATTAGGAAACGGAGTAGCTGAAGCTACTGTATCTTTAGATGCAGCAATCAGTGAGTTCCCAAGAAGTACTACTACAGATGCATCAGGAGACTATGCATTCTTATCAAATCCAAACGGAGTTGATTACGAAATTACAGTTAACAAAAACGATGATCACACTAACGGAGTAAGTACACTTGATTTAGTACTTATCCAGAGACACATCGTAGGATTCGCTGATCTTGATAGCCCTTACAAAGTAATTGCTGCTGATATCAACGGTGATGATAACGTAAGTTCAATTGATGTTGTAGAGTTAAGAAAAGTTGTTCTTGGAGTACAAGACGAGTTTACTTCTAATACATCATGGAGATTCGTAGATGCAACACAAACTTTCGCTGACATAACTTCACCATGGCCAGTAGATGAGACGAGAGCAATCTCTAACTTATCAACTGATATGGATGCTGAAAACTTTGTAGCAGTAAAAGTAGGTGATGTAAACGCAACAGCTACAAACAACGTAGCAGGAGCAACTACAGAAGTAAGAAGTGGAGCAACAATGTTATTAGAAGTATCAGACAGAGCAGTAGTAGCAGGTGAGCAGGTAGAAATAGCTGTAAACAGTGCAGACTTCAACGCTGTATCAGGTCTTCAAATGACAGTAGAGTTTAACGGACTTACATTCAACGATGTAGCTGGAAAAGCTATCGCAGTAGGAGCAAGCAACGTAGGAGTAATCTCTGACAATGTAATCACAATGTCTTGGAGTGCTAACACAGCAGTATCTACTACAGATGACCTATTCGTAATCACAGCAGTGGCTACAAAAGATGGTAACATCAGCGAAATGATCAAAGTAACTGATAGAGTAATAACTCCAGAAGTATACGTTGGATCAAGCTTAGAAGTACAGAATGTTGAATTAGGAATCAGAGGTGCTAACGGATTAGCTTTAGCTAACGAGTTAATGCAGAATGAGCCTAACCCATTCAAGCAATCTACAGCAATCAGCTTCAACCTTGCAACTGCAGGTAAAGCATCTCTTACAATAAGAGACGTAGCTGGTAAAGTAATCAGAACAGTGAACGGTGAGTACGCTGCAGGAATGAACACT
>CALKJD010000159.1 GCA_937995755.1 uncultured Saprospiraceae bacterium
CAGGACCAACCTCTAAAAACTAACTGAACTATAGGAATAGGGGAAACACTTTAAAAATCACCTATCCCTTACTCTTCATCTTATGGTTTCACTGTTTTAAAAGCTTTAGAGAAGTCTCCAGCTTTGATATAAACCATTTTCCCAGCATCTATATGTCTTGCCATAGCCGCGTTTATTTGCTCTACGCTAAGACCTTCTATTTTCTTTTCTAACTCTGCTTTCCATGCCATGGTACGATCTAGCCTTAGATTACTACCTAGCATACCACCTACAGATCTATCTTGAGATCTTGTGACATTTTGAGATTGCAACCATCCAGATTTCGCTGCAGCTAATTCTTCTGCAGTAAATCCATCTTTCACCATTTTGTTGATTTCATCTTTAAATGCAGATTGTACTTTGTCTCTGTTTTCAGGTGCATATATTGCATATGCTCCAAACATTCCACTTTCGTCTTGTGCTGATCCATTAAACCATGATCCCACACCATAACTCAATCCTTCCTTTTGGCGGATACGCGTTGCTAATCTACTATTAAGGAATCCTCCACCTAACATATAGTTGCCTATCATCAACGCTGCGTAGTCAGGGTGCTCATCTCCAACAGGTAAATTTAATGCGGCAAAAAACATAGCATTTGCCTTATCTGGAGTTTCTAGATTTACATCACCTGCCTCAACTTTATTATATGGACTTGTAATTCGCTCGTACTTTCCTGGATTTTTCCAATCGCCAAAATACTTTTTAATCTTATTAGAAATCGGTCCTTCATCAAAATCACCCACGATAGATATGGTAGCTTCACTCGCTCCATAAAACTCATCGTAAAATTTCTTAATATCCTCAAATTTCAAAGCCTTTATCGCTTCAATCTCCTCTTCCATCGTCATCACATATCTTACATCATCCTTCTTATATGGACTTGTCATACGACCTAGTGTATTACTGGCTACCGCTTGAGGATCCGAGAGACTCTCTTCCATACTAGATAGTTGCTCTTCTACAAGTTTGTTAAATTCATCTTCGCTGAATGCAGGAGACGTCGCCATCTCACCAACCAAATCAATCACCTCAGGAAGATTATCATGAGTAGTATTAATATTAAAAGAAGCACTTGAACTACTTCCATATACGCTGACTTGAGCTTCGAGAGCATCTAGCTTATCTTGTAGTTGCTGATAATTCATTGTCTTAGTTCCTCTATTAAGCATACGAGCGGTAAACTGTCCTATTACTTCTTTGCCCACTAGAGATTTCGGTGTACCAAATCTGAGTCTGATATTTCCTACTACAGCATCTCCTCTATTTTCTTTTGTTAGGTATGCGTATTCACCACCAGCTTTGAGTGTACCTTTATTAGTACGATTATCAATATTTGACGGTGATGGATCAAATTCTTCTCCTGCAGATACTTCAGCTTTACCTTTATACCCTTCCACTAATGAAGCGATAGGTGGCGCATCTGGAATCTCAGTCCTATCCACATTATCCGTAGGGATAAACTTACCTGTAGTTCTATTAGATGGTTTGAAATATTTCTTAGCCGCTGCTACTACATCTGCAGCAGATACATTTTCTATCTTATCTCTAAATAAGAAAAACAATCTCCAATCTCCCTGAGCAATGTATTCACTCATACGAGTACCCACACGGTCAGAATTATTATACGCTAGATTCCAATATTTTAAAATCCTAGCTTTCGCACGATCCACTTCTTCTTCAGTAGGTGGATTATCTCCAATCCCATCTAGAGTAGACATCATTGCTTTTTCTGCTGCAGCTAGGTCGTTTTCTTTTCTTACATCAGCATTGATATATATGAATCCTCCTTCTTTTAGTGCTGGAGCAAAACTCCAAACATAACTAGCTAGCTTAGGCTCTACCATAGCTTTGTATAATCTTCCAGCTGGCGCATTAGTTAAAATCTCATCTAAAATAGCCATAGCCGCGTAGTCTTTATGCGAACCTGGCGGTGTATGATACATACATGATACAGACTGTACGTCACCAACTCTGCTGAGTACTACATTACGCTCGCCATCTTGCGTAGGCTCCTTCGTGTATGTAGGATACAATTTTCTTGTAGGTCTTGGTATATCTCCGAAATACTCCGCGACTAGATTAATCGTCTTACGCTCATCTATCTTACCTGCTACTAATAGTATCGCATTATCTGGTTGATAATATTTTTTATAAAATCCTTGTAGTCTTCCAATAGGTACATTCTCTATATCAGATCTAGCACCGATGGTAGATTTACCATAGTTATGCCATAGATATGCTGTAGATAGTACACGCTCCATCAATACTCCAGAAGGGTTATTTTCTCCTGATTCGAACTCGTTACGAACTACTGAAAATTCGCTATCCAAATCTTTTTTAGCGATAAAAGAATTAATCATACGATCTGACTCTAAATCTAACGCCCATTTCAGATTTTCTTCTGATGCGGAAAATGTTTCAAAATAGTTAGTTCGATCATACCATGTAGTTCCATTAGGTCTAGCTCCATGCTCCGTAAGTTCAGCAGGAATATTAGGGTGATCTGGAGTGCCTTTGAACACAAGGTGCTCTAGTAAGTGAGCCATTCCAGTCTCTCCATATGCTTCATGACGAGATCCTACCATATAGGTAATATTGACTGTCATTGTTGGTTTAGATTGGTCTGGAAAGAGAAGGACCTTTAGTCCATTATCTAATTCATACTCTGTGATTCCCTCAACAGTAGTATTCTTTTTTACTCCAGCTGGCAATTCTGATTTTTGCGCGAAAGTACTGGTAGACATCAATAGTCCACATACAAGTCCCATCACGAGATACAGCTTCTTCATGTTAGTTTGGTTTTGATTAAATAATGTATTCATTCTAAATAGATGCACGGCCAAAGAGAATTGGCTAGAACGACTGGTATACTCGGAAGTAAACAGATTAGGCATCTATGTGGTTTTGTTAGTTGGTCGCCCTAAGGCATTGTGGTTATCTCAGTATAACATTAACATATACTGATGAAACAAGTATTAGTTGCATATCACGGATATGATTACGATTCGAATATAATCGATATTGAACCTAAGATAGATTTAAAACGACGAGATGCAGATAATAGTCTATGAACTTAACAATTCATTAATTAAAATAGAAATATACCTACTAGTACAAGTTTTACTAGTAATGACTGCCGTAAACAGTATAGTAACACGATGGATCTAAACTATACCATCATGCTCCGTAACGAAAAGTATATTTTCAGCAACTGAGAAGAGACATAAAGAAAACGACTAAGCCGTCTCCAATTGAGAATGTAATTGGGTACTTCCAAGTAATGCTCTAGCAACTCCAAGGTTGAGTTGTTTGATATCTTGTAAGCTCACATTGAATAAGGGAGTAGCATAATCACCTGAAGCCGTAATGACTTTAGCATATCCTATGACAGTAGCCCAACCATGAAGAGTCTGAACCATGGGATCTATTTTACTTATGATACTACCATCTTCTTGGCCTCGCTGTATCTCTTTCACGGTCAATTTGAAAGGTAAATTTTGAATATCTAGAAGCTTAGTATAATAGATACTCTCTTTGGTAGCTTCAGTGAGCTTTGCCGTATCTTTACCTGCAGATGTAGATCTTACCATAGCAAAGTAATCCAACAATGCCTCTGAGTACAAGTAGTTATCACTACAAAAATCCATAAATGTTTCGATAAGAGCTACTACGCAGTCTATACCTTTGCTA
>CALKJD010000160.1 GCA_937995755.1 uncultured Saprospiraceae bacterium
AAATCCAATATTAAAGTTGAGATTGCCATCTGTACTCAGATATTGGTATCCTATATATTCTGTAATCGCAAAACCACGTGTCAATCTATCATAAACATTTTTATATTCATTGAATACTTGATCAATTGCCTGATTTTCATCTTGAACTCTGATGTAGTGACTCAATATTCCTCCGCCTATATCCAGACGAATACCGGACTGTGGCGACTTATCATGCATAGGTATAATCTTTCCAATCGCAATTCGTAATGAAGCACCTCTACTTCTAAGAAATGCATCTGCTGGCAATCCATCAGAAGCTAAAAATTGTCCTGTTGGTAATCTGAATCCAGATAGCACATCCTCACGTACGTCTGAACCGAATCTATAAGTGAAGTCTGTTGATAGAATCCAGTTACTTGCACTCAAGCGCTCAAGCCCAAAATGGAAGTTAATGTTGTTTCCAAATCTATCAGCTAAATCAGCCATAGGGGTATCATAACCCATTCCTGCTTTAGCAAGAATTTTAGTCGATGCCTCTAGCTCATTGTTCTTGATCTGACCTTGTAGGCCTGTAGACAAAACGAAAATGCCTCCTATGAGCAAGCATTTTATAAAATTGGAAGTGATTGAACGTATCATAATGTAAAAGTATATAATTAAATACGCTAGACCATAGCATTCTGTGATTATAGACAGCAACTTCTTTTTGAAGATGTTACCAAGGACATATACTTATGAAAATCTAATTATATCGCAAAGATATATATAGACAAGAATGATCAATAGGCTTAGCGTAATCATGTGCTACTCGTAATGGCAAGACTGCTGCTATAGTGTTACTGTCTACGATCACTAAGGTGTCCTGCTTCGACCACTTGTTTAGCTTTGAGTTAGTGAGAAAATCCTTCAGTTTTTGCGTAGCTCCTTTCATTCCTGCTGGACAAAACTTATCTCCACTCTGCTTATGTCTTACGATAAATGGAAATTTCAATCCATTTATAGCCATGCTGTCTTTTGTAAATTCATTACTAATTATGAGCTGAGTAGAATCTGTTAATTGGTATTGACCATACTTATCTACTTCTAAGGATATGGATTGAAGTAATGTTTTCTTACGAAGCAGTAAGGTGCCTCTATCTTTCAATAAGTCATGAGTATCAGAGTGAAATTCGGATCCTACATCGGCAGTGATGCATTTATTGCAATTGTCTTCAGTAAATCCATAAACATTTAGATACTGATAGAGTAATTGAGATGTATCTGACTTGTATTTTTGAATTAGCTGATTTATTTTAATTGACTGATATCCAGTGATTAGCATCTCTGTGTGACTATCGATTGTGCTGTGTACGAGCTGCTTCAGAAGCGATTGCTCTTTACTTAAGTTAGCTATGCTTTTCGCAATAGCGTCTTCTATATTGGGATCAATAGATTTAAGGTAAGGTATAGTTATATTTCTTATTTTATTTCTCTCGTATTTGATTTCTTGATTACTACTATCTTCTCTATATTTTACAGCATTCAATTTTGCATACTCAATAATCTGTGCTTTAGTAAATGGGTTTAGTGGTCTTAGTATATTTTGGTTGACATTAGGGATACTTGACAAACCCTTGATTCCTGCTCCTCTAGATAGATTGAATAAGAAAGTTTCGATGGCATCTGATTTGTGATGAGCTGTAAGTATGTATTTGTATCCGGCTGAGTCACATAGCTTGTTCCACCAAGTATAACGTAGATTTCTAGCGTGCTCTTGGAAGCTTTTAGTAGGCTTATCTTCTGGTGTAAATCTATATGTATGTAATTGGATTTCATTAGCGATGCATATCTCTCTTACAAGCTTTTCATCTTTATCCGATTCTTCGCCTCTCATATCATGATTGACATGAGCAACGGCTATCGGTAATTTTGCCCTGATGCTAAGGTCTAGCATTACCATAGAATCTACACCTCCACTTACCGTAAGGAGTAACTTTTTGTGGTTAGTGTCACTTAAGTGATGATTAATAAAGTCTAAGTATCTATCAAGCATTATATTTGCCTTAATTATAAACCGTAAAAGTAATCTAATGAATAGAATCTTACTGATAGTATGTACAATAGTAATAGGTTCATCACTCTATAGTTGCAAGAATGATGGAAAAACAGCGTCTAGTTCAAATGCTAAAGTCTCTGAAAAGAAAGCATCTCCACAAATGACGTCTTTAAGGAATCAGGCTAAATCGGTGTATGATTATAGAATGGAAAACACGGAATTTAGTACTGCTCAGATACTTGACAATGGTGTGTGGGAGTATAAATTTACTTTTGCTGATGGAGCGATGAGTGAGTTAGGTTCTCTAGCTGGAAAATGGATAGACTTTGCTGATAACAATACGTATGAATACGGTAGCTACGATACAATAGAGGGTAGTGGTATCTATCATTACGATCCATTGTCGACTATTATACTTATGATAGATAATGATCCAACGGCTAAGCCACAAGAGTTTGAAATGAAAATAGTGATGGATGCCTTGGTTATGGTCGGACAAAAGACCTACAACGATAACTCTACGCAGTCAAAACTAGACAAAAGAGAAGTTAGACCAACAAAAGGATAGACTTTTAAGTTACATTAGCTAAATAATCTATAAAGATCACAAGTATGAGCGCATTACTTCATTATGAAACTTACGGACTTAAGCCTTCAGCTGATTGGATCGTAATGATTCACGGTGCTGGTGGAAGTACTCGTACTTGGTACAAGCAAAAAGAAGAACTAGAGAAAAACTTTAATCTTATCATGGTGGATCTCCCAGGTCATGGGAAGTCAAAGGAAAGCGGAAAAGGGCATGCTGAATATACCTTTGAGCTGATGAGTGATAAGGTATGGAATGTGGTAGATCACCTTCAGCTGCAGAAAGTCCATTTAATGGGAGTATCGCTAGGATCTATTATCGCTTTACAGATGGAACAGCTTAATCCTGCAAGAGTGTTATCCATTACTATGGCAGGAGCCATCGTAGAGTTGCAGCGTAAGTTGAGAATCATAGCCAATTGTAGTTTAGCCTTAGCTAAAGTCATAGGTTTCAGGGCTTTCTATCAGTTAGCCGCATGGATTGCTTTACCTCGTGGTAATCATAAGAAGAGCAGAAAAATATTTGTTCGTGAGAGTAATGCTTTGAGTATTGATGAGTTTAAGAAGTGGACTACGATGTATGATCAATGTTTAGATAAGACATTGAAGAAATTATACAATTCTGCCTACAATTCGCCTATTCTTCTGGTTATGGGAGATCAAGATCATCTATTTTTAGAATCAGCTAAAAAGTTTGTACTAAGTAGAGCTAATACGAGTATCGAAATCTTCCAGAAGTGTGGACATTTAGTAAGTCTAGAGAAATCTAAAATGTACAATCAAGTTTGCGATAAATTTTTACAAGGTGTAGAGCAAATGAAAGATATTATGGATAGCATTGAGCCTGTAAAGAAGAAGTAAGCTAGATCTTCTTACTGCCGTCTTTCATAACAATTTCGATTTCTTTCTTGGTATCTATATCTTTTACACTGCCGATCGCTTTACCATCTTGCTTGATTATACTGAAGCCTCTCTTTAAGGTTTTGATAGGATCAACAATAGCAATTAAGGATTCTGTATTGTCTAGGTACTGTTGATTTCTTCGAATAATATTTTTGGCGGAAACTTTCATCGTTTCTAGAATATGATCCAATCCATATTTTGCAGTATATACTTTTTCCGAAGCACTTTGTTGTATCATGTATTGTAGATGATCCATTTCGGCTTTGTATTCGCGCACCATTAATTGACATTTCTCTTGGATTTCAAATCCTAATCCCAATATATCGGTTTCATACTGCATATTTCGATCTATAATAAATCCAGCTACCGCAGTAGGTGTTTTCAGAGATACCTGAGCGACTAAGTCTGTAACAGTAGTATCTATCTCATGTCCGATACCGATGATTACGGGTAGTCTACACATTGCAATAGCATGACCGATATTGTAATTATCAAATCCTGCCAAATCTAGTTTTGATCCTCCTCCTCTGATAATGGTTACTGCGTCATAGTGCTTTCCATTAGTCTGAATCTGACGAAAGGCATCTACTACATCGCTTTCTACATTTCGGCCTTGTACGGCACATTGAAATAGCTCTGTATGTATCTCATAACCATAATTGTTGTTTTCTAATTGGGCCATGAAGTCCGCATACCCTGCTGCGGTTTCCGAGCTGATTACGGCGATGGATTGTAGTACTGGAGACATCCTTTTATGATCATTAAGTTCGAGTAACCTTTCCTTCTTTAATCGTTCTATGATCTTTTGTCTAGCCATCTCAGCTTGTCCGAGAGTATAGCTAGGGTCTATGTCTTCTATAACTAATTTAAGGCCGTATCTCTCATGAAAATCAACCTTTACCTTGATTAGCACTTCACTTCCGGCCTCTAACATGTACGGAAGTAACTCTTTGAGTTTGTTTTGCAGAAAAATATAGCTTCGTGGCCAAATTACGGCTCCAGCTTGTGCTTTTATCTCGTCGGTTCCTTCCTCTAGCTCAACAATGTTAAGATAGACAGATCCGCGACTATGTGATGCCTGAGACACCTCACATCTAACCCAAATAGCCTCGTCAAAATTAAGAGCCATCACTCTTTTGATATATTCGTTGAGTTCGTATAGTGAATAGTTAGTAGCCATAATGCGAAGATTTTTTAACAAAGGTAAGAATAGGGTAGTATTAGTATAGTATCGTTATAAACGACTGAGACAAGATCAAGTTTAACATCTAAAAAAAATGTCTTGACCAGAATTAACTAGCCAAGACATCAAAGTTTTCGTTTTATAAAGAGCTATCTAAGAGATAACTTCTTTTACTTTATCAGCCGCTTCTTGAAGTAAGATAGCAGATTGTACTTCTAATCCACTTTCATCGATAATCTTTTTAGCGATATCAGCATTTGTACCTTGTAGTCTTACAATGATAGGAACAGTAATGTTACCCATGTTTTTGTAAGCATCTACAATACCTTGAGCAACTCTATCACATCTTACAATACCACCGAAGATATTAATAAGAATTGCTTTTACATTATCGTCTCTAAGTATAATACGGAATGCCTGCTCTACTCTTGCTGCATCAGCAGTACCACCTACATCGAGGAAGTTTGCTGGTGATCCACCACTAAGTTTGATTATATCCATGGTAGCCATTGCAAGACCAGCACCATTTACCATACACCCTACATTACCATCTAGGTTGACATAGTTAAGACCATATGATTGTGCTTCTACTTCTGTAGGATCTTCCTCAGTAGTATCTCTCATTGCCTCTAGATCAGGGTGACGGAAAAGTGCATTTTCATCTAATGATACTTTACTATCTACCGCTAATATTCTATCGTCTGCTGTATGTAGACAAGGGTTGATCTCAAATAAGGATGCATCTGAACCAACGAATGCAGCATAAAGTTTCGTGATGAACTTTGTCATCTCCTTAAATGCTTTTCCGCTTAGACCTAAATTGAAAGCTATTTTACGAGCTTGGAATCCAAGTAAACCTAATTGAGCATCGATATACTCTTTATGTACAAGTTCTGGAGTTTCTTCAGCTACTGCCTCGATATCCATTCCTCCTTCAGTTGAGTAGATGATTACGTTTTGTTTCTTAGTACGATCCATTAATATAGATACATAGTATTCCTTGCAAGCATCAAAATCTGGTGCGTAAGTATCTTCAGCAACAAGTACTTTTCTCACTAATTTACCAGGTCCTTCCATTCCTCCTGGAGTTTGAGGTGTTTTTAGCATCATACCTAGTATGTTTGCTGCGTGTTCCTTTAGCTCGTCCATGTTCTTGGCGAGTTTTACTCCTCCACCTTTACCACGACCACCTGCGTGGATCTGAGCTTTTACTACTACAGCCTCTGTTCCTGTCTCTTCTTGTAATTCTTTGAATGCAGTTACTGCTTCTTCCACTGTACTAGCTACCTTTCCTCTTTGTATTGCTACTCCGTAAGATGCTAATACTTCTTTACCTTGATATTCGTGTAAG
>CALKJD010000161.1 GCA_937995755.1 uncultured Saprospiraceae bacterium
TGTACTAAATCTATATTGAGACTCCTAAGCTCGCAGAGATTAGTAAGCTCAATATTATTCTACCGTCGAAATCCGTTATTCATTAAACTTATTCAGAAGTAAGCTTAAATGCATCAATACCATAATTCTAAATACCCCTCACTAAAATGCAAAAAAAAAGACCCCAACAAATTCAAATTCATTGAGGTCTCTATGTTTCTAAAAGATCAGAAAACTATTTCTCCAATCCTGGATCTCTTTCCAAAAATTCATCATACAATAAAGTATGTCTACTCTCCATCGGTACATCTCTTCCTGAGATATATAATTTACTGATAGTCGTCTTTGGTTCAAATGGATCTCCATCAGATACGAATAGGTTAGCGACCTTACCTTCATCAAGACTACCCAGCATATCTGCTACGCCAAATATCTCAGCAGGCGTCAAGGTTACCGCTCTCAATGCAGCATCTGTACCCATACCATATGCGGCAGCAAATCCAGCATTGAATGGAAGGTTACGTACGTTTTCTGTCTCTCTAGTTCTGATCGCTACTTTGACTCCTGCTTCAGCCAACTTACCTGGGTTTTTGTAGATCACATCGTATCTATCAGATGATCTTCCTGGTAATCCCATTACAGGTCCGCAGATTACAGGTATGCCGGATTTAGCAATTTTATCTGCTACTTTCCATCCATCACTTACACCCATCAATGCCGCATCAATACCTTTTTCTTCGATCCATTTTAGAGCGGCGAGGATATCATTTTCTTTATTTACTTCGACTAATAATTTTGCTTCACCTCTTACAACTGGTAAGAGCGCATCCATCTGTGGATTGTAATCATTTCTTTTCTGATTGCCAGCAGTAGCAGCACTATCTATTTTGGCATAGAGCATTGCTTTATCCCATATGTCATTGATTTTTTTATTCGCTTTTTCAGCATCTTTTTTAATGTCTTCTTCAGACCTACGATCTCTTCTTCCTTTCTTTCCAGAACTTGGAAAATTCATAATTACACCTTCGAATCCAGCAAACATTTGCTCTGGTGTGTAGCCCACAAGATTGATCAATGCTGAGGTGCCAGGAAATACGCCACCTGCAGGCATAGCTAATACAGTAGTGACTCCGTTTACCCTTGTCACAGGTATGCTCACGGAATTAGGATTGACTGCAGTGAGTGCTTTCATATGCGGTATAAAGTCTCCCAGTTCGTTGTAATCGTTAGTAAGGGATACCGCATTGATTTCTACTAATCCTAGTCTCGTTCCTCCGTCTATCATACCAGGATATACATGTTTGTTTTTACAGTCGACTGTAGTAGCCGTTGCACTTGATAGGTTATTTCCGATAGCTAGTATTTTACCATCTTTGATATGTAAGTCTGCTACTTTGTTACCATTGCTCACAGTGTGTAATGTGCCACCTTTCAGAATGACTTCTACTGCTTTCGCTTTGTTGACCATTTGAGCGTTAAGCGTCATTATCGCTACTAGCAGAAAGGTCATTGTATATATTATTCTTTTCATTTTCTTCTATTTATTTTATCGATCGACGATTAATGTTGGTGGTTGTGATGACTCTGTGATTCTCCTAAAAATAATTCAGAATACACATCTTGCATACATTTATCTTCATGTCCTTCCATGTCTTCCATAAACGAAGTACTAGACTCTTCAGGATCGATATCTATACGCATATCATTAGGTTGTGTATTGATATCAAATCTCACCACACCATCGATGATAGTCTTCTGATTGATCGCGTATATAGATAATGGGTGGTGACTAAATATAGCTACATCACCATCTTTTCCTACTTCTAATGAACCTACACGTTTGTCTATTCCTAATTGCTTAGCAGGATTAATAGTGATGAGTCGTAACGCTTCATTATCCGTCAGTCCGCCATACTTTTGAGTCTTTGCCGCTTCATGATATAGGTGGCGAATCAGTCCTGCATCATCAGAGTTGATAGAAGTCACTACACCATTCTTAGTAAGGATCGCAGCGTTGTATGCCGTCGAATAATAGACTTCAAATTTGTACGCCCACCAATCAGAAAACACCGATGCACCTGCACCAAATGCAGCTAATTCTGGAGCTACTTTAAACCCTTCGTTGACGTGTTGGAAGCAGATTTTACTCACACCATAATCTTCTAAGACATTCATCAACATAAGTATCTCATCTGCTCTATAGGAGTGACAGTGAATAATTATTTCTCCATTCATAATGTCAACAAGCGTTTCCATTCGCAGACTGTATTCTGGTAGTTCTTTAAGTTTGCCGGCGTTGTAGTCGGCCCAATCTTTTTTATAGACTAAGGCATCAGCAAAAGCTTTTCTAAAGACTTGCTCCATTCCCATACGAGTACGCGGTGTGATGTTTCTTCCTTCGCCATGTACTCTCATTGGGTTTTCTCCTAGGGCAAATTTGATTGTTCGTGGAGCACCTTGCATTTTCATGTCTTCAGGATCTATTACACCATATCTATGTTTGAGTGTTTCGCATTGTCCACCGATCGCATTAGCAGATCCATGCATCGCATGAGAGATAGTTGTGCCTCCAGCCAATGCTCTATAGATGCCTATGTCATATGGATTGACACAGTCACCTGTAAATACTTCTGCCGTCACAGGATTAGTAGCTTCATTGACTACAGAGATACCTATGTGTGAGTGTGCATCTACGATTCCTGGCATTACATATTGTCCTGTAGCATCTACAGTCGTGACACCATTTCCAGCGGATAGATTTTCTCCTATTTGTTTTATTTTTCCATTTTGGATGAGTACGTCAGTATTTTCTTTGACGCCATCGGTAATGGTAATGACTGTACCATTTTTGATGAGAATAGAACCAGTTTCTTGAGCAGATATAGTCACCGCTAAGAAGAGTCCCATTATTATATTTATATATTTCATTGTGTACTTTTTTTTATAAATTTCTTTTTCCCTTTTAGGAATGTCGCGTTAACCTAACGCTAGTTTTGAAATTTGGAATTTTATTTTTTTTTGGAAATTCGTCCTATTCAGGATTTCTCGTAGCTTCCATCGGAAACGAACCGAAATTTCCAGCTTTCACCATTCCTGTCATAGTGTTTTTATTTATATCTAAATTCCAAGTTAACTCCAACTGAAAGCCATCATTGTCGACGCTCATTTCAAAAGTAAGGTTGTCGTTTTGGAAATTCACGTTTGTACCTTCATCAAATTCTCCAGGACTGTCAGACGAGGCTACTTCTACGAGTAGGTCTCCATCTTCAGGTGTGATTTTGATGATGCCTGTTTGTGTTTGTCCAGGTATTTCTATACTATATTTCCATTCTCCTGCAAGCGCTTTTGCTGCACCATCTGCTACCTCACCTTTCTTGGCTTCTTTCTTTTTCATCTCGTTCATTTGGCCATCTACGAATACGTATCTGATCGCTGATTTATCTTCGAAGTATGGTTTATCAGTAATGACAAGATTGGCTAATTTCCCTTTTTCGATAGTCCCTGCTATTTTGCTGATTCCTAATTGTTCCGCAGCATGAGTGGTCAGTGCGGCTAAGGCCACATCTTCAGATAATCCAGCATCGATCATACGCTTTAAGTTTTTGCGTATGTCTCCTGGTTTTGTAGAGATTCCTGAAAAAGCGAATTTGATTCCTTTCTTTTCCATCATAGCCGCTTGCGCCTCATAATCTTTGATAGATTTGTTTTTACGTTCTTCGCGTTCTATTTTCGCTGCCTTATTCGCCTTTTCTAGAGTCGATAATTTGGCCTCTTCCTTTTTCTTTTTGGCTTCTTTTTTAGCTGTTTTTTCGGCCGATTTCACCTTTTCTTCTTCAGTCATTTTAGACTCGTCCTGCTTTTCTTTCTTCTCTTTTTTCGCCGCATCAGGAAGGTCCATAGATAATAAGATTGGATATCTACCTGCAGCGATTTTACTCGCCATAGGCCATCCTTGCTCTACATCCGACAGTACGAGCTTAAACCCTAATTCTTTTTGTAAGGCTATCACTCTACTGACATCCAAAGCATTATTCGCTATGAAGTATACAGGCAGTTGTTTATTCACCACAGGTACAAATGCTTCTATCGCTGGCTCTGGTTGTGCTCTACGCATGCCTGCAGGATTCATATGGTACTTGTTATTGTATTTGTGGGTGGCTTCTGCATTGCGATAGATATCACGATACTTAGCCATCACACCTATGGTAGTTCCTGGAGCTACTCGATTGGCTGATTTCAATTGAGAAAACATACTAGCTTCCTTTTGGATGACGAGTTCTGCTCGCTCTCCCTCTCCAAGTGAGAATATAGCGCCCATACCTGGAAGCATACGCCCTTGAGGTACTACATGGGCGATACCATAGCCCTGTTCTCTGAGTTTCTTTACGGAGCCTTCACTTGGTGCGAAGTCGTCATAGACAGAATGCTCTGGGGTGATACCGGCTACATGATTAGGTGGATTTCCAGGATCTTTGACTTCTGGTCTTTTCTCTTTGTCTTTCTTCTTGAGTCCTACATTAGAGAGCGCATCGATAAATCCAGCATATATATACATACTGTCCATGTCGATTACTTGCGCATCATAGGGTGCGAGTATAGTAGTACCTACTTGTTCTATCAGTCCATCTTTGACCAATACTGATCCGAAACTCGATTGGCCTGGACGCGTAATGATATGAGCATTCTGTAGAAGATAAGTGGAAGTGACTTCTTTTGGCTCATTACTGTTTTGTGCCTGTAGTGTAGTGGTCCAACCAGAAAATAGCGTTATCGCTATCATCAATAGACCTTGTAAGGCATAGCGTTTGTTTGTCATGCTGTAGTTTAGGGTTATTAATAATTAAAAGCAAAGTGACTAAGAAGATAAATCACTTCTAAGTATTTAGATGTCAATATAGTGATTTGAACTGTATTATAAAGAGGCTTAGATGGTTTTAGGTCTTGTATTACAAGTCCTTTGAGGGTCCATTTATTCTTTATGACAATTATCTAAGTCTTAAGTTATCCTTGGGTAGCAGCGATCACGAAGGCTATTCGTTATACTATTGTATAATACATAGTTAAGGGAATAATAATAATGACATTTTAGCAGCGATTCTTACTTTCATAGTATCTATATATTATATACTGATTAGAATATTGTATATTTAGTGAAGCAGTGGTCAATCCGATTGTTTATGCTATATTGAATATATTTTTTTACCAACCTTTAAATATCTCTGCCTTATGATGAATCAAGAAGTACGCGAAATAATGAATGCTAATCCAGAGACAGCGAGTCCAGAACAAAATGTAACTGATTTATCTCATCAAATGCTGAGTAAAGGATTGCAGCAAATGCCTGTCGTAGAAAACGGTAAACTATTAGGTATGGTTACTACGTACGATTTGTGGAAAAGATATGAAAACAGAACGACCTTGGCAGATCTAAAAGTGAAGGATGTAATGAATTCTAAAGTAATCAAAATTACTCCTAAAGATAAAGTAGGTACTGCAGCTGAGTTGTTTGCTGACAAGCGATTTAAGACTTTGCCTGTAGTTAATGTTGATAATGATTTAAAAGGGACTATTACAGCTTTCGATATTATCAAAGTCGCCTTCAATGAAGAGTATGATAAAGCGATTCTATATAAGAAGGAATTTGAATAGATGACATATTGAGCGATTCGCTTAATCAAGTAAAATATGAATAGGGTATACTAGTATAATAGTATACCCTTTTTTTTATGTCTGAACGTTTAGTATCAATTGATTATTCATATCCGTATTGAGATGAAAGTCACGTATAGAAATATTGGGTGTTGACGCTGAATATCAAAGAGGTTACGACGCCGATTTTCATAGAGAATCGAATGATTACCTCAGCCTAAAAATTATAATCATCAGCCAAATCCCACGGATTAAATCTGTGAAGATCCATAGAAAAAGTTATTTTACTTAGGAAACTGCGATCATTCGTTTTGTAAATATCTGAAATATTGCTAGATGCTACTAATGGCAAATGTATACCGAATAGCCCATCGCCAAACTCTAACATAACGCCTCCACTATAAAATACTTCTCCAGTGAGTGGATCACTTGTAGTAGATTTAGTGCGAGCATATCCAGCATCGAAAAATAATTTTAGGGGAAGCTTTGAAGGGCCAAAAGGTAAGTGTGACTTCAAGTTAATAGACGCTGCGAAATCATTGCTTTCACCAACACTGTTGGCACTGCCCAGAGCATCTTTGAATCCTCCACCATGATATCCTATTTGTCTGTAAGCTCTTTTGGTGCCTTGCCCTCTTCTATCTAGGAAGTAATCGTCGTAACTGTAATCTGTAAAACCTTGGCTAAGTAAAGCTATGCTTCCTTTTGTAAATATTTTATTGAATGAAGAAGATTCTCTTTGGCTATTGGTGATAAAGCCAGCGGCATAGAGCCTTATATCAAAGCGTTTATTTCTATTGAATAAAAATCCATGACGATAATCCATACTTAATTTGAGGTAGTCATTGGCACCAAGTATAGAATTGATGTTGTATCTGTTGTATTCGAGTTCTACTTCGAGTTCATTAGGCTGGAGTACATCAAAATCATATTTATTATAAGTAAGTCTAGTAATGTTTTGGCTATACGTATTTATACTTTCGGTGATGTTTTCTGTACCTACCCATAGCTGTCTCAGTGTTGTCTTACTATATTTTTTACTCGCTGGACTATGCATATGGTGAATAGAAATAGAAGGGTCGATTCTAATATATCGTAACGGCTTACTTGTCTCGATTTCTTGTGAAATAGAAAAGGATTTGACTCCTAATCGATATTGGATTTTTCTGATCTTGTCAGATTTAGGTCTTGTGTCATAGCTGATCCAACTTTGTCCAACCAGATTATTACTACGAGTGCCATATAAAGGAGTGATATTCCACTTTAAGTTTTTGGCAGGAAAAGTCGAATTGTACATGCTTAATCCTAGCATGATTCCATCATAGGAGTTGTATCCAATGAGAGGGTTGAGGTAGATCTCTTTTTTATTTGGCGAATCTAATCTTGGAAATATTTTGACTCCAATATTAGCTTTTGGATACCTGTTATTTGCTGGGTCGATATCTAAGCTCGTGCCATCTGGATCGAGCAACGCAGTTTTTATTTTTTTGGATTGTGTGTGTGAGATAGTGTTTTTATTGGGTTCAACATTTATTTTTTCTGTAGTACCATCTTCATATTCTATAAGTAATGGTACTTCAAACTGTGCCTCACCTTTATTGCCGAGTATGATTGTATTGCCAGACACGTTTTCTATTGTCATATCTACTGCCGATCCATTAAGAATGTCTTGATATCCATTGAGGTCCAAGCCAGATTCAGATTCAATATGTACTAGTAGATCATCGTAAGAAGGATGTTTGTATTTCCAATCGGCATAAAAACTCCTAATGATATCTCGTAATGCTTCGAAACCAATAAGTGATTCTATATGCTGAATCAAAGTGGATCCTATTTGGTATGCATTTAAACCATAATTAATGGCACTCAACTCTGTGACAGGAGTAGTCATTGGCTGATGCATATGCCTACAGATTTGCCCTTCTGTGAAGTGTCTTAGTAATGGTTTGTTACTATCCATTAGTATAGAAGGAAGATTACGGTTTTGATAATTTTCATCATTGTAATAATGCGCGGTATATTTCTGTTCAATGAAAGTCGTTAGTCCTTCATCAAAGTAACTTTCATCGCGCTCATTAGATCCAAGAGCAGCGTAAAACCATGCGTGACCTACTTCATGTGCAATGTAATATTCTAAGGCATCTGTCGTCTTTACATTTTTAATAATTTTGATTGAGGGATATTCCATGGCCCCTCCAAGCCCACTGTCCTCACCTTGTACTATCGAGAGAGAGGTATATGGATAGTCCCCCATATAATCAGCCATATATGATAACACTTGTTTACTATATAGCATGGCATCTTTCCATATAGTGTCTCCTGGCTTTCTATATATTTTTACATCTACTATTTGATCGTTTTTGAGAGTCACTTTTTCTTCTTCTATAATGAAGTCAGGTGAGGTAAACCATGCGTAGTCGTGAGCATTCTCTAGTTGGGTATCTATGTATTGATAGTCATTGTTAATATATCGCTTGTACTCTGTACCACTATGTGCGATCACATAGTCTTTGGGTGCACTAAGGGTTACATCGTAGTTGGCGTATTCACTATAAAACTCTCCCATGGATAAGTATGGAAAAGTATGCCATCCTTTATGATCGTATACAGCAGGTTTAGGGTACCATGCTACCATATTGTACAAGTCTCCTGACTTTCCAAGTCTAGCGAAGTAATTCGGTACTTTTAATTCATAATAGAATATTAAGGGCATATCTTGACCTGGAGGGATTCCACCTTCTATAGGTACATATGCGACCTCCTTTTGATCGTCGACATATATGAGATCCAGTTTTCCCATATCTGATGGCAACTCAACATTGATTTGCTGGTACCCACCGAGCTCGCTTTCATCAGAGAAGTAATAGTCGGTCATGCCTAGCTTCAGAGCTTGCTCGGCAAATGCGGATGATTTATTTCTAAACGCATTGGCCCAAAGATGGATATATATCCGATCAAGTGTGTCTGGAGAATTGTTGAAGTATTGGATCGCACACTTAGCTTTGATAATCTGTGTACTGGTATCTATTTGGGCATTGATTCGGTATTCTATATGCTGCTGCCAATAGTTAGATTGTGCAGATAGGCAAAATGAACAAAGTAAAATCGAAATTGTATATATTAGCTTAATCATCGTAAGGTTTCAAACTTTGAATTCTATATTGCGAAGTTAATCTATTTCTATTATCCTTAGTATTCATCAGTTATGAGACTTGTACTTTGCTTTTCTATCGTGATTTTTTATTCTTGTCATAAGAATCTTCACGATGTTACGCAAGCATCTTCTATCCAAGATATAGTAATGGATAAAGGTGTAGTCTTTCCTGATGATTGGCTAGGGTATTGGGAGGGAGAATTAGACATTTTCAATGAGTCTGGAAAAACGATGACCATTCCTATGGCATTAGATAATGCGGTCACTGACGTTGATAGTATATGGACCTGGGCGATTGTATATGGAGAAGATACTATAGCTGGAAGAAGAGATTACGAACTCGGCGTTGTGGATGCAAGCAAAGGGCATTACGTAGTGGATGAGAAAAATAGTATTTTATTGGATGCGTATTTATTGAGTAATAGCCTAATCAGTACATTCAGTGTAGGAGGCAATTTTATTCAAAGTAGTTATGAGTTAGACGAGGATGAACTTGTATTTACCATACAGATGTATAATGATCAATCCATTCGTACCACAGGAGATACGATCTATAATGGTGAAGATATCCCTCTAGTCAAATCTTACAAGAATGTAGTATTGCAAAAAGCAAGATTGAAAAAGGTTAGGTGATTATCTAACGACTATAAATTTATCTACGGATGTATTTCGTTGACTTAGTACTGCAATAAAATAAATACCCGAAGGTAGATCTTTGATATTAATTACATCTTCATAGATTGCAGAGATCAACACATTTCCTTGGATATCAGAGATAGTATATTCACCACCTTTATATATTTCATCTATCTTAATTTCGAACGATGCAGGATTAGGGTGTATGGATAAATCTTGGAAAGTAATTTCTTTTATGGCTGTATTGATGTCATTGTTAGCATTGGGTGTAGAGTAATCCAATACTTCAAAATTACCTACACCATTAGGTATTCTTCCAAAGCTAACGTCTGTATTTTGTGCGCCATATTCTATGAAGTCTAGAGGTGCATAATTGTTGTTTTCATTGTCGTAGATTCCTATTTTTTCTCCTCCTTTGCTGAGTTTAAAATTGGCGTGTGTATCTCCTTGTTCACTGTCTTCATCTGCCCATATCAGTAGGTATTCGTCAGGTCCTAATGATATGTTTGGGAGTTGCCACTTGTTAAGATCTTCAGAGTTGTCTGATAGATAGTAGTTGGAAAGTAATATGTCCGTATCATCCGCATTATATAATTCTATCCAATCTTCATATTCTCCATGGTTATCGGTAATAGTATTGTTGTTACTCGCCATGAATTCATTGATGACAAGCTTCGGTGTAGCCAAGTAACCAGTGTTGATAACCGTATGTCCACAATTGGGAAAATTTCTACTTTGATTACTACTGTCAGTGGCTTTAATATAATATTGCATCATACCTGGAGTATTGATAGATACAGTTGTGCTATAGAGATTGTCACTATTGAGATGCATTGATGATTCTGTCCATTCTGTACCATCGATAGAGTAGTGAAGTACTACAGAAGTTACTCCTATGTCATCTATCACGTCTGCTGTAAATTTCACTTCATTTTCCGTGGATTCGATTGTTGTGTGATTCATGATAGGAAGAATATCATAGTCATCTAGTTGATCGAGTGCTTTGTTTTTTCTTTTTGTGATAAATGATTTTAGACCATATTTTACATGAGCGTCATCGAAATTGTCAAAACTATTATTAAAGTCAGATAAGTTCCAATCGTAATCTTCCTGAGCATAGGTGTCAGGAATTCTAAATGGAATAATCATATCTCTCACGTTATCAAGCGCAGGGTCTAGTAAGTCATTGTTGTAATAGGTTTGTATGAGTTGATCGACATAGTAGGTGTACTTAGCTCGATACTCTGGTAAGCTGAGCATCTGCTGATATAATGGCCTCTCACCACCTAATCTATTTGCAAACTGATATATGTCTACAGTAGCCCAGTCAATACCAAACCAATCAATGCCGAAAGAATTGTCAGTATCATACGGAATCCAATGGAAGATACCCGTTTTTAGATCTTCGTATAGATAGAAATTATTTTGATTAATAACTCCATCCCAGTTGGAAGTGAGCATATCTATTGCCATTGCTTTGAGTACGCTATTGACATCTAAGACTTCTTCTATTTTGCATTGGAAGTTATTAGTGACAGTATTATTAAGCCTCCAAATAAAATCTGCCAATCCACTATAATCATCTTCAGTTACATTCGTTTTGAGATCATAAGTACGTCGTCCATCATTAGAAAATTTATAAGATTCAGGATCGCTATTGATGAAGTTTAAGTTTGCCGGCCATAGACATTTAAATAAATTTCCATCAGTATTTTCAAATCGCTTTTTGACAAACTCTTCATCTATATGCTCGACATTGAGATAGAGTCCGCGGTATTCATTGTTGATATAAAGTCTTACATGATTGACCCTAGCAGCTGGCACTTCTGCATAAGCGAAAAAATCCCAAACTAATTTGGCTCTTGCTACCGATGGATCATTATGCTCGCTGTTGAGATTGAGTTTTTCTACACCTTTATATTTTCTTCCTTTATCAAAAGAATTAAAAGAAATTTTAAATGATTTTTTTTCTGCTAATCGACTGGTATTGCCTCGTAGTCTTAGTCCAATATTGTGAATAGTATCTTTGGTATCTCCCTTAGTGATTATGCACATAGCAAGATATTCATGATTGCTATATAGATTACCTTGAAGCATAATATCAAGCGAATCTTGAGCTAGAAATACTTCAATCTTAGGCACTGTGGTCTGATCAAAAAGATAACCATCGTCTGGCCTAGCTTGTTGTGCCATCGCAGTATAAGACATTATCAATGCGATACATATAAGTGTTATGAGTCTGCCCATGCTACCAAATATAGTATAGAATTTGTTGGCGATTGGTGCTTATTTTAATTCAATCGATTGCAAAGGAAATAAAATTGCTAATTGGTCACGATGGAGTTGTGAATTGCTATTGGTTGTAGATGCTTAATAAGTAAGTAGTCTTACTTGTGAGCTGCTTTAGTTTTATTCACCTATTTTATATCCAAGATTGCCCATTTACTTGACTACGTTGAAACTTGAAATCAATTGATCGCCCTCTACTACTTCTATGAAATACGCGCCAGGAGTTTGATCTTGGAGGTCAATAGAAATTTGCTGTTCGCCTGCCATTAATTTACTAGTATTTACTGTAGATACTAAGTGGCCGCTGGCATTCATCACTCGTATGCTTAGTGCTGTAGATACGGCAAGATCGAAGGTTACTTGTAGATCGTTGATTACAGGATTAGGGTATGCCTTGATAGATTGAATTGTTGTGGATTCGTAAACGGATAGTGGTACTCCAGTTGCGCCAGTTGCTGCTATGGCCGCATTTAGTAGATCAGCAGTGCTTTGGTCATTAAAGCTATAGATGTCATAGTTCATTGTTCGGTCTGGAGCTATAAGTACTAAAGTTGGGTAGCCAATAAATTGGCCAAATGTACCAGAGATATAAGGTGTGACCGCCTCGGTACCGCCGCCATCTTTACCCGCAGCAGGAAATGTAAGTGAATGTAAAGCTTCGTAAGGCAGTATTTCTGCGTTGGTATCTATATCTGTTAGACTTATAAATTCTACATCAGCTTCTCCGTCGCCCCACTTCATATTGAGATCTTGGATATATGGAACGAGATCATTGCAAGGTCCACAATTCACAAAGAAGATATCAAGGATAATGGTTTTTCCTTTGTCCAGTTCTGTATATAGATTAAACTCTTCACCGTGTACAGTCGTTACAGTAAAATCTGGTGCAATCTGTTGCGCAGCAGCTATGTTGATTATAAAGATAGTGCTAAGAAGTGTAAGTATTCTGTTCATAGTAATAATTGAAATAATGCTACTGTACTGATTTTGATTGCAATATATAGAATGCAATACATTCAATAGAATAAGAATAGTCTAGTAGCGCTGCATTGTCATAATGATTATTTTTAAATGAATCATTAATGCAATATCAATGCAAATATGTCTAGTACTTGTCTTTATGTCAATATCGAGACTTAAAATAAAATGTAAACGATTTCAATCGATTGCACATAATTTACTTCTATCTAGAGATACATTATCACATAAAAACAAACTAATTTACACGAATTCACTTGACACTTTAAGCCTGACTATGAGAGATCTCTTTATAATATTTTGCTTCATCGCTTCCCTGATTCCTAATGCTATGTCGCAGGTAGTCTACACCGAACCAGAGTTTCCTTCACAATTAGATGATGTAACGATCTACTTTGATGCCACTAAAGGAAATGCAGGATTAGCAGGATTTACAGGTGAGGTATACGCTCATACAGGAGTGATCACCTCTACGAGTACGAGTGTGTCCGATTGGAAGTACGTACAAGGCGAGTGGGGAACATCTAATGCTCCATTAATGACGAGAGTAAGTCCAGACTTGTATACGCTAGAGATGAATATAGAAGATTTCTATAGTATACCTACAGGACAAGTGGTAGAGCAGCTTGCCTTTGTGTTTCGTAGTCAAGATGGTTCAGAGTCAGGTAGAGATACCGATGGCTCAGATATTTATGCGCAAGTGTATGCGTCTAATCAAGGGCTAATCGTGTCACTTATTTCTCCTGCTCAGGAAGGAAGTATCATATTTGATGATGAAAGTGTAAGTCTTAAACTGAATGTTAATCAAGTAGCTGATGTCTCAGTATTTGACAATAGTGTTTTGATTCATGAAGAAAATACGGACGCATTAGATTTAGTACTATCTGACTTGACATTGGGCGAACATAATTTAGAGATTCTTATCAATGATGGTACAGAGCAATTGTCGGTTACTACCTCCGTATTTGTACTAGAACGTACTAATGTTCTGATGAATCCACCAGCAGAGTTTGTGGATGGTGTTAATTATTATACCGCAGAAACTTATGTATTTCAATTGACTGCGCCGCACAAGGATCATGCGTTTTTTCTATGTCCAGCGAATCAGTTTAAAGTAGATTTAGCGTATAGAATGAACCTCTCAACAGATGATGCTACCTTCTGGATTGAATTACCAAGGTCAGACTTTGATAATGGTAATAATACATACCAATATCTAGTGGATGGCAGCATTACTATAGCAGATCCGTATTCAGAAGTTGTGCTAGACCCTAGTAACGATCAGTGGGTTGCTGATGAAGTAATGAATACTCTTCCTGAATATCCTGTTGATATGACAACAGGAATTGTTACGGTATTTGATACTACAGATGAAGAGTATCCTTGGACAGGAACACTATCTAAGCCTGCAAAAACAGATCTCGTAATCTATGAGATACTTATGAGAGATTTTCTAGAGGATCACAGTTATTCATCATTGCTAGATACCTTGGATTATTTACATACCCTTGGAGTCAATGCCATAGAGTTAATGCCAGTCAACGAATTTGAAGGCAATCAAAGTTGGGGATATAATCCTTCATTCCATATGGCATTAGACAAGTACTATGGTACTCGTGATCAGTTTAAAGCGGTAATAGATGCTGCTCATAGTAGAGGAATGGCAGTCATACTAGATGTGGTGTATAATCATGTTTTTTCTCAGAGTCCTTTAGCTCAGATGTTTTGGGATGCACAGAATTTTCGTCCGGCAAGTGATAATCCTTGGCTTAATGTCGAAGCGAAGCATCCATTTAATGTAGGCTATGATGTCAATCACCAGAGTTTTGAAACTAAGCAATGGGTCAAAAGGGTAACGCAGTATTGGATCGAAGAATACAGAATAGATGGATTTAGATTTGATCTATCAAAAGGATTTACACAGTTTGATAGCGGAAATAATTCTGATTTGATGGCACAATATGATGCGAGTAGAATCGAAATCCTCAAGGAATATGCAGATCACATTTGGAGTGTAGATGCTGATAGTTATGTGATATTGGAGCATTTTGGTGGTAATGTAGAAGAAGAAGAACTTTCGGATCATGGTATGATGCTTTGGGGTAATGGACAGCACCAGTTCGCAGAAGCGGCCATGGGATATAGCTCAGATTTAGATTGGCTATCTTACAAGCAGCGTGGTTGGAATGATCCACATGTAGTAGGTTATGCAGAAAGCCATGATGAGGAAAGAATGCTTTATAAATTGGAACAATTTGGAAATAGTGGAACTGACCATAACACAAAAGAGCCAGAAGTAGCCTATGATAGAGCAGAAGCGGCTAATGCCGTTTTCTTCAGTATCCCTGGACCTAAGATGATGTGGCAATTCCAAGAGTTAGGGTATGATTATTCTATCAATTATTGTGTAAATGGAGGAAATAGTAATGACTGTAGATTGGATCCTAAACCGATAAGATGGGACTATGCGGAAGTAGAAGGAAGACGCCAAATTTATGCGGTTATCTCTGCTATGACTCACCTCAAGGCTACTTATCCTACATTTGCCACTACAGATTATGAATTCTTAGATCAATCATATTTTAAGCGTATCAAGTTGAATTATTCTGAAATGAATGCAGTGACTATTGCTAATTTTAGAGTAGAGTCTGATGATGTGGATCCAAGTTTTCAATCTACGGGTACTTGGTATGAGTACTTCACAGGAGATAGTCTTATCGTTACTGATGTCAATCAAAATATCTCACTCACGCCTGGAGAATATCGTATTTATACAGACAAACGCATTTCACCTCCAGAATCATTTTATGTGGGGACAGCAGACATTCCTGTGGTCAATGTAGAGTTGTATCCTAATCCCATTGGAGGCGCAGAGCGCTTATCACTTCGTCACTCAGATCTGAGCGATATCAGAGAAATATCAATATTAGATCAGATGGGTAAGAAGTCAGCTATGAGTTATGGTTATGATGGATCTGTACTCTCATTGGATGCAAAGGACGTAGGCAATTCAGGAATCTACTATATACGAATAGTAACATCAAATAAGATATATGTGGCTAGGGTAGTCCGCATCTAGTCTATTGCATTTCATTAATACGGATCAAGACGAAAGCCTTGTAGAAAGTATTGGTAATAGACGCTTGACTGTTGTATCGGAGAGCTAATGGAAAAACACGTAAGCGTGTTGCTTTCGCAAACATATGTCTTTCGCAATTGTCTTTCGAAATATATGGATTTTCGAAGTGGATATTATCGGTGTAAGAATGGAAAGGAAAGTAGTAGCTAGCATTGTCAATACATCCATAGTATTGACAATAGTCTGGGAACTACAAATTAAGCCCTAGCTATAACACACAAGTGGCTCATTGCAAATGCAAGAAGTAAATATTGATAAGAAGTAAGCTGTGAATCTACCTTATGTAAGGTGGTTCATGTTACTATTGTAGACGTAGATTAGTAAAAGTACGAATATGGCTATGCCGATGATTCCTTTACCGAACCAAACTCCTTTCTTTCCCCAATCGTTGTTATTTCCACTCATAGCTATAGATTTTGCTATTATTATAATGATGTCACAAAGAAATAGTTTATCTGTGAGTATTACTAATAGTTAGGCTTAGAATTTTTAAGTACCTACGATTTTTCACTCATTGGATGTATTAACTAAGGTTAAAATTCGGCTAATTCCGTATAGAATAACCCAATTTTTAATATCAGATACTACGAAGTACATTGGCTATTTTATCGATATGCTCGCTGTTTGTATCATGATGCGCTGCGATTCTGATAACCTTAGTTTCGGAATCGAAAAATAATGGACAAGCCCATTGGTATACAAGATTGATAGTGATGTTATGAGTTTGAAATAAGCGGATAACCTCCTCGTGAACGAGCTCAGATTTGGCAATAACACCGATTATTCCAGACATAGAATCTTCTTTTCCGACTAAAGTTAATGCCTTATTATCAGTTATCGCTTTTCTTAAAGTATTGGCATGTGTAAGTATCTTATGATGTACTTCATTTATACCAAAGTCGATATACTCTTTTATGGCATTAGATAGTCCTAGCATCAGCCCATAATTGCGCTCCCACATCTCAAACTGTCGAGCTGTTGAAATTGTTTTTACTGTGATAGTACCTTCAGTTTTAGTGGCCTTAGAGCTAGAGCCATCTACGGAGGTCGTTGTAAACGGAGAACCATTTTTAACATAGATAAACCCAGTTCCTCTTGGTCCTCTGAGCCATTTGCGGCCAGTAGCAGTCATCGCATCACATTGGAGCGCTTGTACATCTATAGGTATCTGACCAATAGATTGGGTCGCATCTAGGAGATAGATAGCGTTGCACTGCTTGGCAATAGTACCAATGTGGTGGACAGGGTTGCTAATCGATCCTTGCGCAGTGGCTTGACTGAGAGCTATGCATGCTCTGTCAGCCATAGCCAATTCGTTGAGTTGGTCGATATCAAAGCTTCCATCTAGAGCGCAAGGGATTATATGCAGGTCTTTAGCATTCTTTTCAGCGCAAAGCTGCAAAGTGGAGATATTAGTGGAATACTCACTCGATAGAGTTATGAAGCAGTCAATGAGACTAAGATCCAGGCCGTTGATCAGTGCATTCCATCCTCTACTTCCACCATCAGTATAGGCGATCTCATCCACGGATGATGCATTGATCAGTTCAGCGGTCCGTTGATAGAAGAGATCAAATTCTGGATAATTTTCGATCATACACTCGTATCCACCTATCTGCTGCTCTCGATGTAAATAATCTGTAATAGCACGAACAGTGCTGTCGCTCATTATAGAAGACCCTGCACTGTTCGTGTAATTATGGTTAATCATATTTTATAATCTATATCGCTTTACATTTCTCTTTCAACCAGCCTCTATGTTCTTCATCTAGTTGTGGAGATACTTTATCGTAAGTCTCTTGATGATATGCATTAAGCCAATTAGTTTCCGCTTCGGTCATGATACTCATATCTATCAAATTAGTAGCGATTGGGAAAAGAGTTATGGTATCAAATTTTAACCAACCCGCTCTATCTTCTACTACCACCATGAGATTTTCTATTCGGATACCATGACTTCCTTCTAGGTAATATCCTGGCTCATTGGAGCTGAGCATACCTACTTCATGTTTAGTATTTGATCTCTCAGAATTTCCAGGTGCAAAACCCTGAGGTGGCTCATGTACATTCATGAAGAAACCTACACCATGACCAGTGCCGTGACCATAATTGAGGCCGTGCTGCCAAAGATGCATACGTGCTAAGGTATCTAATTGATTGCCTTGTGTGCCTACTGGAAATTTAGCCATAGAAAGCCCAATCATACCTTTTAGTACAAGAGTATAATGTAGCTTCTGCTGGTCCGTAGGTTCAGTAAAACTTACGGTACGTGTGATGTCTGTAGTGCCATCGAGATATTGACCACCACTATCACAGAGTAACATGCCATTGTTTTCTATATCGTGACAGGCATCATGAGTTGGGTGGTAGTGGATGATCGCTCCATTGCCTTTATAACCTATAATTGCAGGGAAGCTTTCACTCTTATAATGTTCTTGCTGAGATCTGCATTCAGCTAGTTTATCTGCAAATTCTGCTTCTGAAACATTGCGCGATGGTAATGTGTCTTCTAACCATTTCCAAGCCTTAGCCATACCTACAGAATCCTTTATCTGAGAAGATTTACTATGAGCTATTTCAGTAGGGTTTTTAATTGCCTTAAGGTATTTAGCTGGAGTCTTTCCATCCACTTTCTGAGCGTTGATAGCTCTGTATAAATATGCATTACAGATGGATGGATCTACAAGCATTTTATCACTTTCTGGCAATTGGTTGAGATATGCAACGATATCGGCATAGGGCCTGAGTGAGATGTTGTCTGTTTTAAGTTCTGCTTGTATATCGGCTGGCACTTTGACTTCATCTATAAATAGCGTACTGTCCGTTTTACCTACCACTAAGTAGCAAACTGCTACCGGATTAAAGTCAATGTCTGTTCCTCTTATGTTAAGCGTCCAACCAATATCATCAAGTGTAGTAGTCAGGTGGTAATCTGCCTTATGATCGGCCATTTTTTGCCTTACCTCATTGAGCCTTTCTGTACGTGTTTTTCCGGCATACTTGGCATCATGCACGTATATCTCGTTCATTGGGATATCCGCTCGGTCCGTCCATGTAGGTGTTATGCCATCGGCATCTATTCTGAAGTTGATTCCTTCTGCTTCAAATGCTTTTTTAAATGATTCGCATTGCCTATTAGAGAACAGTCTACCGTCTACAGCTACTGTCTGACCGCTTGTTAGATTATTTAATATCCAGTCTCTATAGTAATTGCCAAATTGATTATACATCCTTTGTAATTCAAATTCGCTGTGGGCAGTTTCTGTTTCTCCTTGAAGGAAATAGCGACTGTCCGTCCAGACTCCTGCATAATCAGCGGATACTACTACCGTGCCTGCTGACCCTGTAAATCCACTAATCCATTCTCTAGATTTCCAATGCTCAGCTACATATTCACTCTGGTGTGGATCACTACTAGGTATGATATATGCGTCTATTTTTTCTTCTTTCATCCACCCTCTTAGGGCTGCTAATCTATCGTTTATGGTCATTTGTCTAATGGTTATTTAAAAAAATGGAATAAAATTTGATAAGCTGAACTCCTAGGTATTTAAAGGGTTTAGCTTTACTTTTGGTATAAATGTTGCTATAAGAGCGAATTAAATATTATGATTTTCTTTCATATGTAGTTTTCAGCGTCTATATTTGTTCTATAAATTACCAATCTAAGGTCTATATTACAGCGAACTTAAGAAGTATTTCTAACGTTTTGTAAATGTAGTATATGCGCGAATCCCCTTTGCTATGTGAGATATTTCTTTTATAAAGGATGCTATATAGCTTTTAACTACACTTCGCCAGTCGATAAAATTAAAAAAACTACAACATGTTAAAGCAGAATCTAAGTCAAAAAATGCTCCAGAAGCTGTCTCCTCAACAGATACAGCTAATGAAACTTCTGCAGATTCCTACTGCAACTCTGGATCAACGTATCAAAGAAGAACTAGAATCTAATCCAGCACTCGATGAGGGTGAAGATAACGCAGATGTGTTTGACCTAGGAGAAGAAAATTCTGATGATAGAGCTGAAGAAAAAGAATTTGAGTTAGATGATTATCTAACTGAGTATATGGAAGATGATCCTTCTAGCTATAAGATGAAGGGCGATACGAGTGCTTATAATATAGAAGAGACCGATACACCTATAAGTGGAGGTAATAGTTTTCATGATCTTTTGGAAATGCAGTTAGGCCTTTTAGAATTTAAAACTGAACGAGAGGAAATTATAGCTAATCAAATCATAGGTAGTATTGATCAAGATGGCTATTTAAGAAGAGAGACTTCTGCAATCATAGATGATGTAATGTTTGCACACGGAATTGAAATAGATGAGTCTGAGGTGAAAGTTATTTTGAGTATGGTCCAAAGATTTGATCCACCAGGAATAGGCGCTAGAGACTTAAGAGAATGTCTACTAATCCAACTCAATGATAAGATAGAAAGAGATACAGGCACACATGTAAGAGCTAAAAACCTTGCGCTTAAGATATTACTTAATCACTTCGAAGAGTTTACTAAGAAACATTATATCAAACTTAAGAAAAATTTGTTTGTTTCTGACGGAGAGCTCAAAGAAGCTATAGATGAGATACTCAAGCTTAATCCGAAGCCAGCAAGTGGTGCAGCAACTACTGCCAATAGAGTGAATCAATATATCGTTCCAGATTTTTTGATCAATAATAGAGATGGCGAATTAGAGCTCACACTGAATAGTCGTAACGCTCCTGATCTACGTATCAATGATCAGTATATGGAAATGCTAAAGGGCTACAAATCGACAACGGAAAAGCGTAAAGCTAAGAAGACTGAGAAAGAAGCTGTAATGTTTATTAAGCAAAAGATAGATTCTGCAAAGTGGTTTATCGATGCGATCAAGCAGAGACAAGATACACTTAAGCGTACGATGTATTCTATCATGCAGTATCAATATGATTTCTTCAAGACTGGAGATGATCGTACACTCAAGCCGATGATTCTTAAAGATATCGCAGAGATTACAGGGTTAGATATATCTACTGTATCTCGTGTAGCTAATAGTAAATTTGTACAGACAGAGTTTGGCACTAAGAGGTTAAAAGATTTTTTCTCAGAATCCCTTATGACACAAGATGGAAAAGAAGTATCTACACTAGAAGTGAAAAATATATTGGGTACTATAGTAGATCAAGAAGATAAACGTAAGCCTCTTTCTGATGAAAAGCTCAAAGATATGTTGACTGAAAAAGGATACAATATAGCTAGAAGAACTATTGCAAAATATAGAGAGCAATTAGGAATTCCTGTGGCGCGATTGAGAAAAGAATTATAGTAATCCAGATTAATATTAGCGTGAAGCTATTGAACAAAAAAAATCACCTTGCGAATATTCCGCAAGGTGTTTTTTTATTTAAAGCCATACACAAAACCAATTGATAATGGAATTGGACTAGGTAAGTCTTCGTCAAATGATGTAAATTGTAAACCTGTTTGGAAAAAGAAGCCATTTCGTTTAGGTTGATGTCTATAGGATACGCTGAGTAAAGGAGACGATGAACTATCAGATATTTTTGAATCAGGAAGGAGTATTGTTTCTGAATTGTAATTCATATGTGTTATTCCTACTCCTATTACTAGTGAATTGCTTCTAGTCCCTACTACGTAATTAAATTCTATGGGTATCATTAGTACAGTTGTGCTAGTTAAAAAGATAGTAGCTACTCCACCACCTATTCCAGCTGAAAATCCAGGGCCATCTTGACGACCAGGAGTAAAGCGCATGTCATAATGAACACCTACCATCAAATCCGCACCTAATATATTGGCGTATATATTTTTATGTCTTTTGGCCGATTCTTTATAAAGTACGCTTTGAGCATATCCTGACATGCTGAAAAAGAGAGCGAGTATTATTAAAGTACTTTTCATAGAGCATTAAATTTGATGAGAGGTATTTTTATTAAGACAATAAAAAAAAATCACCCTGCGATTAATATTGCAGAGTGATATGTAGTTAGGTTGCATTCTATCTACGCTAGGAAATAATACTGTAAATATGGGGCTCGCATTCGTTCGTTTTAGGAAAATTTTTCAAAATGAGTTCCTGTTATAGGAATTTGTTATATTGCAAGAGATTTTTTTTGAAGTTGATGATAGGACTTTGGTTAAAGATGATTAATCAATCGGATCAGTATAAATAATTGCTATGCAACAAAACGAGTATCAAGTCTCATTTTTCGATTACCTCTATGACAGAGGCGGTTATAAGCGCACGGATCACTTTGCTGAGGCAGTAGCATCTGCTTTATATATCAGTAGGAGTGGAGCGTATAAAAAGATTAGAGCTATTTCTAAGTTGAGTTTTGACGAATCTATGCAGGTCTGTAAGCATTTTGGAATATCGCTAGATCAGTACCTTGATAGCTTCGGTATGGAGAAAAGTAGTTACGCTTTCCAATCAGACGATATAGTGAAGCCTATCAGTTCATATTTGCAATGGGCCAAGAATATTCTGGCTCATTCAGAAGCGATGGATCGATTTAGAGACGAGTACAAAGTATACTCCTTTAGTGATGAAGTACCCGTTTTTCACTTGCTTCCATTTCATCATCTGTTGAGCTTCAAGCTTTTTGTGTGGAATCGAAGTACATGGAATATTCAAGAATATGGCGATAAGTATGATTTCAATCATTTTGACAGAGATAGTGAATTGAAAGCCACCGTGGCTGATATCAATGACCATTTTATCAGTTATGAAAGTATAGATGTGTGGGGTCGTGATTTCCTTACCGCCACACTTAATCAATTAAGATATTATACTAAGTTAGGAGCGTTTACAAGACCAGAAGATCCAATGCTGATCTTAGCGGATATACGTAAAATGATCAATCACTTAAGAGTAACGGCAAAGGCTGGTGCCAAGATGAGGTACGGTAGTCGAGAGACACATGCCAAAATGGATATTTATCTCAATTATACGCACACTAATCCAGAGCTGATATATATAGAGTCAGGCAAACATAGAATCGTCTATTCTTCATATCTCTCACCTAATTACCTGCGCACTACAGACGAGCGTATTTGTACTTACACCTCTACTTGGATGGAGAAAGCCATCGAACAATCTTCACTCATAAGCAAAGTAGGTGAGGTGGAGCGAGAGAATACTTTCAATCTATTGATGGGTATCCTCGATGATGTGGAAGAGAAGTTGAGGTATTATGTGAAGTAGGTTTATTCGTAAGGAATGGCTATGAATTCATATAGTGTGTAGGCGTAAATTTCCTTTCGATTTTCATTGTAGAAAATATCGTTTTGAACGTTGTCTTTTAATAATCCTTTGTTGATGGTTATTGATTTTGTAATACATCCAATCTCAAGATCAAATAATCTAATTGTGTTCTGTTGAACAAATGCAATCTTAGATTCCAATTGGAAGTGGTGTAGTGACTTTAAACCAGTTAGAGCAATTTCTCTGTTTATTGATTCCCCAGATGTAAGATTTATTTCAGATAATTCCGAACCAGAAATTATGGTGATAGAATTTCGTTTTTCATTATATTCATTAAACCTGAATTCTGTTCCAGATGCATTGTAATCATTTGACCAAAGCAATTCTCCTGTCATGACATTGTAAGATTTGTATTGGGTGTTGCTCCCATCACGTAACTCAATGTTAATTTGATTTTGATATATATTATAGCCTTCGATATTTCTGCCATCATCGTAATCTTCAAGGATATCTTTTTCAAAGAGTTGACTCTTGTTAGTTAAATTGACACATCCAAGTTTAGCTACTGTTAGATATCCGCGACTAGAAATCCCTATGCCTTCTAAATAACTAATAAATTGATTGCCATTATGATTTTCCAATAATTTGAATCTATATATTCCGCAATAGGGAAATGCTTTTTCATTCCATTCATAAAGTACATCATAAGTCAAATTTTCAATATCTAATGAAATTAACTGGTCGATGTAATTTGAATTGCCTAGCTGTTTAAGATCTGTAAATATTAGTTTTTCATTTACTATTATAATGTCCTTTTCTATTTCAGTGTAATGTGGATTAAAGCTGTACTGCCATATTATTCTTGTTTCAAAGGAGTTGAGATTTAAAGCGAGAATTCTACCAAGCTCAACGTATATTAATTCATGATTATGTATTATCGCTCCGTCATAGTCCAATCTCAATATTTCTTTTTGTAGAACTATTTCTTTTGTTTCCAAATCACGTTTGACGATTATTTGTTCTTGGCCATATCCAATCGAATGAATAAGATGCCCATTGTATTCTATCGGCTTCATAGGTTTGTATAAGTGGCTGTTTACTGGATCTAAGGGAGCAGTCCAATTAGGAGTGATTTTTATTTCTTGTATATTTTCTCCGCAAGGTGTAAACTCATCAGCCTCCAATTCTTTTGTGCAGCTACTAATTGATATAAGTGCAATTAATAGATAGGAGTAATTATTTTTCATTGTCTTTGGATTGTAATGTGTAACCGATTTTTAGTTCTCCTACGTAATGTTTGTAGCCTATTTTTAGAGCGGTATCTGCACCTATTCCAGCTTTAAATTCATATTGGTATCCAATGCTTGGTATGATGCTAAATCGATTAATATGAATATGATAATTTGCTGTAAGTTGAAGTCCTAAAGCGGTACTTGTTCCGTACTCTAGTTTGTCTAGATCTGTTTGAGTAACGAATACACCTGTGAGTCTATTTATCTTTTGACCAGTTAGTCGGTTGCTAAGATTATTAATAATAGTGAAGCCAGCATCGATACTAAATTTTTTAGTAAGATGATGACCTAAATATATTGTAGTAGACAATTTGTGTTGAGTGAGATCTGATGTGTTGGCGAAAAATATAGATCGGATATTATTGTTTTCATTATATGCCAAAACAGATATTTTGGTAAAATTCTTACTATAATTTAGTCTTAATCCGGCATAGATTTTTTCAGTCAAATTATATTCAGTACCTATGGAATAGCGATAGTTAAGCTTATTGTTTAGACTTTCAGTTAATGTATTCTCCTCATTGACTGTCAATTGATGACTTGTTATACCTACACCAGTATAGAGATGTATCTGCGCGTTGCAGGTAATGGAAATAAAGATTGAAGTAATTGTAATAATATATTTCAACATAGAGATTCTTATTTTATCTATATCAAAAGTATATCAACAATTGATTTTATTTAGGAACTCAAAACATTCTGATTCCTGTTTTAGGAATCGAATTAGTTGCTGAGCAAGTTATTGAAATTGCTATTACACGATTTTTCTGAGTAAGGAGTTCAAACTTTAGGCTTTAATCGTAATGTCATTACTCGGAAATGTTTCTATTTAGCGTATCGCGCCAGCGCCACATCCATCGCATTCAAGAGGATCTTACACCCTTCTCTTATCTGATCTTCTGTAATTACTAGTGGTGGAGCCAACCTAAACGATCTATCGTTAAATAAGAAGTAATCTACTAATGCACCACCTTCTTGAGCGGCATTGACTACATGCTTGAGGTATTTGCGTCGCTTGAGTTCTACGGCCATCATCATACCAGAAGACCTAACTTCGGCTATAATCTCATGTTGAAGAAGAGATCTAATAAGCTTTTCTTTGGTAAGTACT
>CALKJD010000162.1 GCA_937995755.1 uncultured Saprospiraceae bacterium
TACAGCAATCAGCTTCAACCTTGCAACTGCAGGTAAAGCATCTCTTACAATAAGAGACGTAGCTGGTAAAGTAATCAGAACAGTGAACGGTGAGTACGCTGCAGGAATGAACACTATCTCTATCGAGAAGAGTGATATCAACACTGTAGGTGTATTATACTACACTATCGAGTCTGGTGACTTCAGTGAGACTAAGAAAATGATCATCATCGAATAATCATTTCTTAATGAAATACTCAAATCGATGAGTTAAAACAAAATCGGTTTTTGGGATGGCCTCTCTCTATTAATTTAGAGGGGGGCTTTTTTTATGTAGTTAATTGAGTTTAATACTTATTAAAGTATTCGATGTATGCTGTGTCTTCAGGCTGGCTCTATTACTTTAAATGTTTAACCTGCATAATATACAAGTCTTAGCTCCTCGGCTACAGTTTATGATATGCGAACTATAGATAGAGTTTGTTAAAGTATTTACCCTAGGATTTAGTTGGAATGCTTATTATACTATTAAAGATATTTAGCATAACCAGCTGGGTGATAGCTTTCGTTCAGTTATATATAGTGTCTTATTATATAAGTAGAATCATTCTATTGCCTTCTAGTAGTAGGAGAGGGGTTGTATGATTGAGTAGAATAGTTAAATTGATATAGTCCGTATACGGCGCTTATAAGTAGGTTGATTTCTCTTCCTCATTTCTAGAGTGGTGTTTACTAAGTGTATTCTACAGAATGTCTGCGTATAAATATTATTGATAAATCAATGCGCTGGATCTTTCTAAATGTTAAATAATAATATTTATTACTTTATGCATTACATATTATAAAATTATTATATATTTGCATTGTAGTATAGCACCGAACCTAAAGCTATGCTCCCAAGTTTGTCAACCTACGAACTTGTTTTCACAACCATATTATTGATAATAGGACTTCTATTAGTATATCACTGTATTGTGTATACTGTAATAAACCTAACCTTTGTATTAGTCGACCGTTGGTCAACTGATATAACCTGACATGTTTGATTTTAGATCCACAGAGAATGCTTAGTCACGAAGGCTACAGCAGTTTAATTCATTTTGGGTATTTAAGTATGATGTTACACACTTCACACTTGAGTCCCAGGAAACAGTAAATTATTTAAACTCAAAATTGGATCTCATGAAGAAGACGAATTTTACGATTCATGAAAGCGTTACTACAAAACTTACTACGTTATTAGTAATGCTTTTTATTTCCTTTACAGGAATTAACCTTAATGCTCAAGAATGTTCTCTTGCGTGTAATGGTACAACTAATGTCTCACTGGATAATACTTGCCAAGCAACTATTACTCCTGAGATGATTCTTAACGATAACGCAACTTCTTGCCCTAGTGGTGTTTATGAAGTTTTCATAATGGAAGAAGTTGATGGCGACCCTATTATAGGATCTCCAGTAGTCACGAATGCTTATGTAGGACAGACGCTCTACGTAAAAGTTCAAGATGTAAACTCACTTAACTCATGTTGGGGAGAACTTACTGTAGAGGATAAGATAGCTCCGACTATCGAATGTCCTATTATTACAGGTCCAGTTTATTGCTATGACTCTGAGTCATTAACAGCAGTAGCTTCGGATAATTGTGATCCTAATCCACAGTTAATATTACTAAATGAGGTAATAACTGTGAACGATTGTTCTAATCCTGCTAATAATAATGTAGTGAAAACAATCGAAAGAACGTACAGAGCAATGGATGCTTCAGGAATGATATCTGAGCCTTGTACTTTTAGCTTTGATGTAGTGAGAGTCCCATCTCTTGATATCATCGATGCACCTACAAGTTTTATTTTAGATAATTCTTTAACATGTAATGGTACATTCCCAAGAGATGCTGCAGGTAACCCAGATGTAAGCTTCACAGGAGTACCAATGTTAGGAACAACTGCACTTTACCCAAACCCATATGTTGATTGTAACATAGTAGTTACTAAAGAAGACGTGGCTTTACCTCCAATCGGATGTGTACAGAAGCTAATGAGAATCTTTACAGTAGTAGAGTGGGCTTGTGGAGAACAAAGAACAAGAGAAATCGTACAGATGATAGAAATCACTGATAACGAAGGTCCTGTTATTACTAAGTGTCCATCTAACTTTATAGCTAGTACTACTAACTATGAGTGTAGTGCAACTGTACTTTTACCTCCAGTAGAAGCTATGGATCTATGTTCAGATAATATTGAAGTAGATATCGCTTATGAAGGTGGATTTTTAGATAACCAAAATGGTGGTCTTGCAGAAGGAATGCCAATTGGTGAAAACATAGTAACATATACAGTATATGATGACTGTCTTAATAGTACTACATGTACAATAGTAGTAACTGTAGAAGATCTAACTCCTCCAGTAGCTGTTTGTGATCAATTTACTGCAGTAGGACTTACTAATGATGGATATGCACATGTTGCAGCTACTGTATTTGACGATGGTAGTTACGATGAGTGTAATCTTGATCGTATGCTTGTAAGAAGAATGGATTCAGATAACTGTGGAGAGTGTGAAGCACCAGAATTTACTGGGTTTACTTCTCTTGGTGAGTTTAATGGACATTACTACTTCTTATCAGATAAGAAATTAACAGGAAGATTAGCCGCTAAGCATGCAGTAGCATTAGGAGGATACGGTGTATCTATCGAATCTGCAGCAGAAAGAGCTTGGTTAACAGCAGCAGTACCAGAAGAAGTAGAATACTACATCGGTCTAGGAAACAATGGCGGAAGTACTTACTCTTGGTCTAGTGATGCTAATCTCACATCTTCAGCTTGGGCACTTAACGAACCAAGTGACAATCATCCATATGTAATCTATAATGAAAATCTTAACGGATGGGATGATGTAGATGGATTCAAAGAAGAAAGATATATCGTAGAAATAGCAGAAGACTGTTGGTACAGTGAGTACACAAAATTCTGTTGTGCTGATATCGGAGAAGAAAACATGGTAGTATTCAGAGTAATTGATGCAGCTTGTAACTTCAACGAATGTATGGTAAATGTAGATGTACAAGACAAAATCGGACCTGTAGTACAATGTCCAGCAGATGTAACTGTAACTTGTGATACACCTTATGATTTAGAAAACTTAACTCAGTTTGGTGAGCCACAAGTATTTGATAACTGTGGATTCACAATGGTAGAAACAGTAACTACTGATTTTGACCAATGTCAAACAGGTGATTTAGTAAGAACATTCACTGTAACTGATGATGGAGGTAGAGTTTCTACTTGTTTCCAGACTATTACTTTCGAATTTGATTATGGAATTACTGGAAATCAAATTTCATTTCCTGGTAATGTAGAGATGAGTGACGGTTGTGATGATCCAGATTCACCTGAGTACGATCCAATCAATACAGGTCTACCTGTTTACCCAGATGTACCATGTCAATTACTTGGACTAAACATCGATGATCAAGTATTCGTATTTAACGGAAATGATACTGATGCTTGTTTCAAAATACTAAGAACTTTCACAGTAATCAACTGGTGTGAAACTGATATCAACGGAATACCTGAGACTTACATTGGTACTCAAGTAATAAAAGTAAACAATACTGTAGCTCCAACAATCGAAGGAGACTGCGAGAGAGTAACTGTTTGTACTTATGACTCAGAATGTCAAGATGGTTCTGTAGAGTTAATGCAATCAGCAACAGATGACTGTACTACAGCATTAAACTGGGAATACAGAGTAGATCTATGGAGTGATGGAGTATATGAGTCAACGACTAGAAATGGATCAGGTAACACTGCAGATGCAAGTGGAACTTACCCAATCGGATCTCACACAATTCTATGGACATTCTACGACAGATGTGGAAATGTAACTTCATGTGAGCAACTATTTGACGTAGTGAACTGTAAAGCACCATCACCATACTGTCTTAACGGATTAGCAATTGATCTTATGCCAGTAGATACTGACGATGATGGAACAATTGATTCAGGTATGATTGATATCTGGGCTAAAGATTTTGACGCAGGTAGCTCACATCCTTGTGGATATGATGTAATCCTTTCATTCTCTGCTGATACTTCAGAGACTAGCAAATTCTTCTTCTGTGAAGATGTTGGTGAGCAAGAAGTGACAATTTACTCTACTTCAGTAACTCCTGATGGAACATTATTACAGGCATTCTGTGTGACATATGTAGATGTACAAGACAACATGAACGCATGTGGAACTTCTACAGGTACAGGTGAAAACAGACAAGTTATCGATGGTCACATCGCAACTATTCATTCTGATGTACTTGATGATGTAAGAGTTAATCTTATCGGAGAGGAAACTGCATACGAAATGACAGCTGAGGGAGTATATGCTTTCCCAGAGATGCCAAATGGAGGTAACTACGTAGTAGATCCAACTAAAAATGATGATGTAAGTAACGGAGTATCTACTCTTGACCTTGTATTAATCCAGCGTCATGTAATCGGATTACAAGACTTAGAAGGAGCACATAACTTAATAGCTGCCGATGTAAATAAAGATGATATGATCTCAGCAATAGATATCGTTGAGTTAAGAAAAGTAATCTTAGGAGTTAGTGATAACTTCACAGGAAATGATTCTTGGAGATTCGTAGATGCTAACTTTGTATTCAATGATCCTACTGATCCTTGGGCAACAGCTATCCCTGAATCTTATGGCATCAACAATCTTAATACTGACATGACGATTGACTTTACGGCAATCAAAGTAGGTGACGTAAACAACAGTGTAGAACTAGCAAATGCAGTATCTACTAGTGCAGAAGTAAGATCAGGTGAAACATTATCTATGGTTGCTGATATGACAGAAGCTACTGATGGTGAACTAGCTAGTATCCCAGTAATCGCTGAATACAACACAACTCTTGCAGGTGCACAGATGACAATTAACTTAGGAGCTGGAGTAACATTTGCGGCTATCGAATCAGGTGCAATCAATATCTCTACTAAGAACGTAGGACTAAGATTCGCTGAAAGAGGTATCGTAACTCTAAGTTGGGATAATACTGACGGTGTAGATATCAAAGAAGGTGATGTACTATTCAACATAGTAGTAGAAGCTGCTACATATGACAATGGTACTATCGCAGTAACTTCTGATATTACTAAAGCTGAAGCATTCAATATCGATAATGAAGTAATGAATGTTGAGCTATCTATCAGAGACAATGCAGGAAATGGATTTGCACTAATGCAAAACACACCGAACCCATTCAATAACTATACTGAGATCTCATTCAACCTGCCTAAGGCAATGAATGCAACTCTTACTGTATACGATGTGAACGGAAGAACACTAAGAACTATATCATCTCAGTATGATCAAGGAAATAACACAATTCGTTTAGAAAAGTCTGAGCTAGGAGCTAGCGGAGTACTTTACTATCAATTACAAGCTGGAGACTTTACTGCCAATAGAAAGATGGTAGTATTCAACTAGTCAGTATGATTCTTACGAATTAAGAATTACTGTTTTTGGGATGGGCCCCTCTCTATCAAGTGATAGAGGGGGTCTTTTCGTTTATATAGGCGTGATCAATTGTGTATGATTAATGAGATCAGTAATAGAAAGGGAAGAGCGGCTGAAGTCGAAATGCACTTTATTCTTAAATTCAATGAATTATATAGGAGGATCTCTAGTTCTTATTAGGGTACTACCTATTAGTAATATATGGCAATAAGTCATGTTATTAATACCGTGATTATATTTTTAAACTTATAACAAATCGGTATAGCATTTAAATTGTTAATTGGTATTGGTACTTTTGCAACTTATATGGCTAGAATATTATCAATAGATTACGGAAGAAAACGATGCGGCATAGCGGCAACGGATCCCTTACAGATTATTGTGACGTCTATTGATACAGTGGCGACGCATATGCTTTTTGATTTTTTAGTAAAGTATATGTCAGAAGAATCAGTTGAGAAGATTGTTTTTGGGAAACCTACTCATGCTGATGGCAATGAGACCTTTTTAATGGATGATATACGATTGTTTATTAAAAAGCTTTTGAAGAAATTTCCAGATTTGGAAACTGATTTTCAAGATGAATCCTTTACTTCAGTAGAAGCGAAGCATATAATCATGTTGAGTGGAGCTAAGAAAAAGAAAAGACAGGATAAATCTTTAGTTGATAAAGTGAGTGCAGTTATAATTTTACAGAAATATTTAAATCACATATAGAGAGATGATATTACCAATATATGCATATGGGCAGCCAGTATTAAAGAAAGTAGGAGAAGATATAGATGCGGAATACGAAGGCCTCAATGATCTGCTGGATAATATGTGGGAGACGATGTATCATGCTGATGGGGTGGGATTAGCCGCACCTCAAATAGGAAGAGCTATTAGGTTGTTTTTGGTAGACACCGT
>CALKJD010000163.1 GCA_937995755.1 uncultured Saprospiraceae bacterium
CTCTCTCTTCAAAATCATAAGCAGATACATCACCTACTGATAACATACCAGTAACCGGATCAATCGCTATCGCATTGTCAGTATCCTGCGACATGATCTCATATGACAGTGTACCTCTATTGGTATTTGCCAGTATATCTCCAAGCAGGGCTCCATCTTCAGGATTTTCTGCTATTGTGGTTACAAATTCTTCTGCTGTAATCGTTATTGGTGCTAACTCATCTTCTCCGCATGACATCACCATAAGTGTGCTTGCTGACAGCACTAAGCCTTTCAAAATATTCATTCTCATTTCTAATACTCACTTTTTATTCAAAAAACCCAATAGGAATCTTTAAAATTTTCTTTGGAATTAACTTCTACTAAGACAATAAAATAGTACTAACACCCTATCTATTGCGCTTACTTTTTCTTCTTTGCAGCTGCTTTTTTCTTCGCAGGTGCTTTCTTTTTAGCTGCCGCTTTCTTTTTCTTAACAAATGCTCCAGGATATTCAGCTTCTATTAGCTTCATGAAGTCTTCTTTCTTCATCTCCTTCGCTTGCTCTGAAGTGATACGCTCATCGTTCACCTTAGGGATCTTCACGTTTTTCTTCTTGTACTTTATGAATGGTCCCCATCTACCATTTTCTACTGTAAACCCTTCATCAGGAAATTGGAATATATATCTATTCGCTTCTTTCTCAATCTTCTTTTCGATCAATTCGTGCATCTCCTCTTGTGTGAGGTTGTCCGCATCATATCTCGCTGGAATATTGATAAACATTGACTTATACTTAAGGAACGGTCCAAAACGACCTTTTCCTTTAGTGACATCCTCGCCTTGATATGTAGTGACTGGCTTATCTTCTTCTAACTTGATTTTGACATACTCAATAGCCTTATCTAGGTCAAGCTCCATAGGATCTTCAGATTTCGGTATATTGACATACTTCTCATCATACTTGATATATGGACCAAATCTTCCTTGATTAATAGTCACTTCTACACCTTCAAAGTGTCCCAGTGTTTTAGGGAATTTAAACAGCTCCAATACCTCTTCTAAAGTAATTGTCTCCATAGACTGTCCAGGCTGTAGACTTGAGAACCTTGGCTTACCTTCTTCTCCCACCTCTTCTCTAGTACCTATCTGGGCTGCAGGGCCATATCTAGACATTTGCACTAATATGGTATAGCCTGTTTCTTTATCTATCCCTAGCTCTCGCTTACCTTTGGCTCTCTCAGCATTCTCTATAGTATCTTCTACTTTAGAGTGGAATGGTTCATAAAAACTCATAATCCAACTCTGCCAGTCTTTACCGCCATCTGCGATATGATCTAGCTGATCCTCGACTTCTGCCGTAAAGTTGAAATTCATTACATCTTCAAAGTGCTCTGTCAAGAAGTCTGTTACCACCATTCCAATATCGCTAGCATAGAGTCTATTACTCGTAGATCCTGTGATCTCAGTCTGCTTTACTTTTTCAACTGTATTTCCTCTAAGACTATACAGCTCATACTCTCTTTCTATTCCTTCTCTACTTTCCTTAGTTACGTAGCCTCTTCCTTTATCCATGATCTTAGAAATCGTAGGTGCATATGTCGACGGTCTTCCTATTCCTAGTTCCTCTAGCTTTTTTACTAGACTTGCTTCTGTATATCGTGCTGGTCCTCTAGTAAACTTCTCTGTCGCAAGCATCTCATCAAGATCTAAAACCTGTGCCACACTTAGCGGCGGTAGGATACCTTTAGCTTCTCCTTCCTCTTCATCATCATCTTTAGACTCCATATATACCTTTAGGAAACCTTCAAATTTGAGCACTTCACCTACAGCTTTCAGTGTCTTGTCTGCAACCGTAGATATTCCTATAGTTACTGTCGTCTTCTCTAGCTCCGCAGGTGACATCTGAGATGCAATCGTACGCTTCCATATCAACTCATACAGTCTCTTTTGGTCATCATCAGCACCCAGATTACGTCTATCCATATAGGTAGGTCTGATGGCTTCGTGAGCCTCTTGTGCATTTGAATCTTTAGACTTAAATTTTCGTGGCTCAGAAAACTCTTCACCATAATCGTTAATAATCGTAGCCGTGATAGCATCTTGAGCCGTCTGGCTTAATGAAGTACTATCTGTTCTCATATAAGATATAAAACCTTGCTCATATAACCTTTGCGCTACACTCATCGTACGCGATACACCAAAGCCTAGTTTTCTACTAGCATCTTGTTGTAGTGTCGATGTAATAAAAGGTGCTGCGGGTTTTCTTTTAAGTGGCTTTTTTACAATATCATTGATTTTGAAATCTGCGCCGTTGCACTTATCTAAAAAAGCTTTGGCTTCTTCGCCTACTGCTATTTTTTCAGAGAGTTCTGCTTGCAACTTAACCATCTGGCCAGCGGCATTTTTGACATTAAAATCAGCCGTAACTCTATAATATGGTGTAGATTGAAATTGCTGTATCTCTCTTTCTCTATCAGATATAAGTTTGACAGTCACTGACTGTACTCTACCAGCTGATAGTTTATTTTTTACTTTCCTCCACAGTACACCAGAAAGCTCAAACCCTACTATTCTATCTAATATTCTTCGTGCTTGCTGCGCATTCACAAGATCCATATCTACGAGCCTTGGCTCCAATACGGCCTTCTGTATAGCTGGCTTCGTAATCTCACGAAACACTATACGTGGTGTAGTTTTTACATCTAAGTCAAGCTCTTCGCAAAGGTGCCATGATATAGCTTCTCCCTCGCGATCCTCATCCGTCGCTAGCCATACTTCGTCTACCTTCTTGGCAGCGGATTTAAGGTCACTCACCACTTTAGTTTTCTCTGGAGAGACCACGTAGTTAGGCGTAAATCTATCTTCGACGCTGATACCATTCTTACCCTTGTCGAGATCTCTGATGTGCCCATAACTGGACTTCACCGTAAAATCTTTACCGAGATATTTCTCGATTGTTTTTGCTTTCGCTGGGGACTCTACTATAAGGAGTTTCTTAGCCATTGCTAATGATAGGTTTTGATATGTTATACGTATTCCATTACAGAATTGTACGAATTATTTCGATATTAAATAAGCTCTAAATCATCATAAATCAATGCATTTCAATAGAGCAAACTGGGCACAAAGCTATAAATATTTACAATTAATATAGCTAGCGATTGTAAATGATACTTTCTTAGGCATGCTCATTACACTCCAAAACTGAAAATAAATTACCTCTCGAAAAGGGTATCTACGCTAAAAGTGGCTCACTATTCAGTAGCCACTTTTCTAATTTCAATAATATATTTTTTTAATTGCCTCTAAGTCAGATCTAATTAGTTACCTCCCTTTTCAGGTGCTTTGGTAGCCTTAGTGGTCTTAATTGTAGTTACATCTTTATGTAATCCATGCTTGGCTCTTCTCTCTGCACTTAACTTAGCAATAATCACTTCTTCATTGGCTGGATTACCATTGAGATCTCTGTGTAATAGCATCATAAGAAAAGTAGACATATCATCTGGATGTGATATCCCCATAGTTTTCAAATGTTCTCCTAGTCTAGACCCTTCATAAAAATTCCAATTATACCTGATCCATCTGCCCAATCCAAAATGCAATTTTTTCACAACCATATCCTCAGAATGCGTGCGAAACTTAGCCAATGAAGCTTCTGGAGACATCTCTTTCAATTCCTTGACAGCTTCTATATGGTCTTTAGGTATATACACGCCATTTATACGACTCTTCTTGATATTCTTAGCGTACTTAGCCTCCGCTTCTTCTGGAGTAGTAGGCATTGGAGATTTATCTTGTGCATAAAG